>CAZHZB010000085.1:0-4485 GCA_964537045.1 uncultured Candidatus Bathyarchaeia archaeon
TGACTTGTTCAAATGCAAACCGTTTTTAGATGCAGTTCTCTCAATAGTCTTCCAGATGGAGAATTATGGATAGGAAGAAGGGCTACGAGTCTCTTGAGCATACGGCCGACGCGTATCTAGCTGCTTACGGGAGAGATTTGGCTGAAGCGTTTGAGAATGCTGCCTCTGGAATGTTCAACGTTATGACCGAGATTGAGAAGATTCGTCCTGTGATTGAGGATGAAGTCGAGGTGAGCGGAGAAGATGAGTACGCCCTGCTTTACAATTGGCTTGAGGCATTGCTCTTGAGGTTTGAGCTGAAGAGCATGCTCTACTCGAAGTTCAAGATCTCGGAATTGAGTCAGGGCTCGCACGGCTTTGTCCTCAAGGCGGAGATTTGGGGCGAACGGTTTGACCCTAAGAGACACCTACAGAAGGTGGGAATAAAGGCCATCACCTATCACCAAATGGAAATAATCACGGCCCCAAATAATGTCACGTTGAAGTTTCTGCTCGACATATAGCCTATCCTTTTTGTCGGTTCTGCAATAACCCTTAAATGCTCGGTTTCGTCCGTTTATCGAACGGGAGAATAGGGAGACAAGCTAATGAGCAATTTTAAGAGCGTAGCGGAGAAAATCAGAAGCTTAGAGAATGATCGCAGGAATCTGGTGCTTGAGATCGAAGAACTCAAGAAGCTGGCTGATTCCAAGGCGAAGGCCCTTGAAAGCGAGGTCAGCATGCTCCGCGAAGAAGTCAGATCGCTCAGAATGATTCTTGGACCGAGTGAAACCGAACAGGAAGTTGACCCCAAGAAGAAACCCTTCCGCAAATAAGCCGGACCAAAGTCAGCTTGCAACTTCTATTTCCAAGAGAAAATACTTAAAACGTCGAGCAATCGCTTTAGAACGCTGTTGGAATTCGGCGGTCTGTTCAAGATGAGAACTGAGAAACTTGACGAACACGTCTACCTGATAGATGTCGAGACGGGCGGACTTGAGAACTTCATTGCCAGCTACGTCCTCAAGGGCGCTAAGGCGGCGATAATTGAAACAGGTCCAACTTCTTCAATTCCCAACCTGCTTGCAGGATTGAAAGAAATCAATGTCAGAACCGAGGATGTTGCGTACGTTGCTGTTACGCACATTCATCTAGACCACGGCGGAGGCGTGGGGACACTTCTGAAGAGCCTGCCGAACGCAAAGGTCATAGCTCACCCCGTGGCTGCTCCCCACCTCATAGACCCAGAGAAACTGTGGCAACAATCCCTATTGGTTCAGGGAAAACAGATAGCCGACATGTACCACGCCCCCGAACCAGTTTATGCTGAAAAGATACTGCCTGTCGCGGACGGCATGACATTTTCGTTGGGCAACAATGTCAATTTGAAGGTTGTGGAAACGCTTGGACACGCTTCTCATCATCAGAGTTATTTCGAGACCTTACATGGTGGACTTTTTCTTGGTGATGCTGCAGGCATTTACATTCGTGCTTTGGATGTTGTTGTGCCCACGACTCCACCGCCGTTCAGACTGGACATTGCCTTGGCTTCACTGGAAAAACTGGTCAAACTGAACCCAACTGCTCTCTATTACAGTCATTTTGGCAAAGCAACTGATGCGGTTAAGAGGCTTAGGGCTTATGAGGCGCAGCTTAGACTCTGGGTGTCGATAGCCGAAGAGGGATTACGGAACAAGCAGGATTTTGAAGATATCCGTGCTAGAATAATCGAAAAAGATGACTCTGTGCGTAAGGTGCTGCAGTTTCTCAGGAAACATCCTGTGCTCAGCGAAACGGTGCTGAACAACAGCATACAAGGCGCGATGAAATTCGTGGAAAAGTCCATCAGTGCTTCCCAGAAGTAGGCAATCTGCTGCTTAATCGTTGAAATCGTTTATATCATCGCTTCTTTACTTTTCTGTGAACAGGTGATTGAAGTGGAAGAAGGCGAAGGCCGCGGTCCAATGGAAAGAGTTCAACTTGAAAAGATCGACGATTACTCTTGGCGCATTCCTAAGTACAAGCCGGGCATGCGGGTTCCCGGCACCGTGTTTGCCAATCAGGATTTGCTTGAGAAGATGAAGACTGACAGAACGCTTCAACAATGTGCGAACGTTGCTCATCTGCCAGGAATTTACACTCATGCGATTACTCTGCCTGACGGTCATGAGGGATATGGTTTTCCGATAGGCGGTGTCGCAGCGACGGACTATGAAGAGGGTGTGATCAGTCCGGGCGGAGTTGGTTACGACATCAACTGTGGCGTTCGATTGGTCACGACGAACCTTTCGGAGAAGGACATACGACCAAAACTCGTGCAGCTTGCCAACACCATTTTTGATAACGTTCCAAGCGGGTTGGGCAGTAAAAGGAACGACTTCAAAGTTTCGATAAGCGATCTGAACAGAGTTGCTACGGAAGGTGTTCAATGGGCTGTTGAGAAGGGGCTCGGTTGGCCTGAAGATGCTGAACACTGCGAAGAGAACGGTTGCATGAAGAACGCTGATCCAGACAAGGTTTCGTCAAACGCGAAGAGCAGAGGGCTTACGCAGATTGGGACTTTAGGTTCAGGGAACCATTTCTTGGAGGTTCAGAAGGTTGACAAGATCCACGATTCAAAGACGGCTAAAACGTTTGGCGTCGAGCATGAAGGACAGGTGATGCTGATGATTCATTGTGGGTCAAGAGGTTTCGGTCACCAAATATGTTCTGACTACCTGCGCGTGATGGAGAGAGCTGTTCAAAAGTACAAGATTGTTCTGCCTGACAGGGAACTCGCGTGCGCGCCTGGAAAGAGTGAGGAAGCCCAAGACTATTACCAAGCCATGGCGTGTGCAGTGAACTATGCCTTTGTGAATCGTCAAACGATATTGCATTGGGTTCGCCAGAGTTTCCAGCAAGTGTTCGGTCAGGATGCCAGCAAGTTTGGGTTGAAACTTGTTTACGACGTGGCTCACAACATTGCCAAGATCGAGAATCATGCTGTCGAGGGAGGAATGAAGAAAGTTTGGGTTCACAGGAAGGGTGCGACTCGGGCTTTTCCACCTGGGCATTCTGAGATTCCATCTGATTATCGTTCTGCGGGGCAGCCTGTGCTGATTCCTGGAAGCATGGGTACGAGTTCTTGGCTTCTGGTCGGTGCTGAGAAAGCAATGCACACGACGTTTGGTTCAACCGCTCATGGCGCGGGCCGCATGTTGAGCAGGAGTGCTGCGAAACGCAATTTCTGGGGTGGCGACATCAAAAAAGCCTTGGCGCAACGTGGCATTTACGTTCGGGCCGCGAGCGAGGTTGTTTTGGCTGAGGAAGCTGATCCAGCATACAAGAACGTTGACGTTGTTGTCGAGGTCAGCGACCGAGTTGGTATAGCGACAAAGGTTGCTAGGCTTGTTCCGATGGCAGTAGTTAAGGGTTAGAAGCTGCTAGCGGTACTCTCCCTCTTTTCCTTCCTTCAGTTTTTGCAGTTCGGGGCTTCCTTCGATTTTTCTTTCGATTTTAGATTTCGTTTCTTCGGTTGAGTGTGCCTTATGGAGTTCTCTCATGTACCAAGCTCGTTCTCTTGCGTAATGTATGCTTAAGGCTATTCCGAGGATTAAGAGTACTATGCCGACGAGAGTCAGGGTTAAACCTAGAAGACTGTAGGGGTGCGAAGTCAGGTGATAGGGGATGATGAGGAACCATTCGGGGTTTTCAATCTTGGTTACTGTTACGACCAATCCGCCTACGAAGAATACCGATCCGATTGTGACTATGAGGTAGGCTATTGTTTCGTTGTGTCTTGATTCTTCTGCCTTCTCATGAAGATATTCACTGAAAAGCAAGTTTGATCGATTACTCTATTTGTGGGGTAACTAATCTTAAATCTTTTCATGGATTTTGAGGAGGAAAAGCAGAGTTATGCTTTATAGCAGGTATTCATCATTAAAGAACTATGAATGTTCATGGGGTTTAGATGCCGTACAAAGATGAATGTGGACTCTGCAAAAGAGTTCTGTCAACGCGTTTCCTGAGAAAATGTGAGCGATGTGGGAAGCTTTACTGCCGAGACTGCATGATTCCCGACGTTGTAACGGGCGATCCGAGAAGACTATACTGCTTGAACTGTGCGAGGAGAACTGTTTCTCCATCGACCGTTTCAAGGTACAATGGTTTAACAAACTATCTGCGTTTCAGAGGAGCTTTTACATCAAATGTTAAGCTTACTTTCGCGAGAATGGACGGAATTATCGGTGAGAACTTGCCGATGGCGGCTTACAAGAGTGAACAATGGTGGACGAATCTGCCTTCTGCTCCTCACGCACGTGGTTGGCTTGAAGCTGGCTGGGAAGTGCAGGAAGTGAACCTCAAGGAAGGTTCTGTGACCTTCAAAAAAGTGAAAGATGTAGCTCCGAGGAGGAAATCTGCTGCCAGCGAAATCAAGAAACCCTTCACACCGGTGCGTGTGAGAATACCTAAACCCAAGACGCCTTCAAAGACAAAGGTTTCCAAACTCTATGCTCGGATAAA
>CAZHZB010000086.1:0-3315 GCA_964537045.1 uncultured Candidatus Bathyarchaeia archaeon
CATTTGTGATATCACTACGTGGGCGTTCATCTGCACAGAGAAGAGCCAACTGTGATCTTTGTAGCTCTGAGAGTTGGTCTGCTCTGTCTGATTTTGGCTCCCGGCAATTCAACCCTGACTCAACGATTCCTCAAAGGAAGGAACATAGATTTGAATCTCGGTTGCCAATTGCGGTTTTCCAAGATTAGACCCGACCTTCCATCCGCTGGGTCGCGTTTTAAAGGAAGAACCCGCCAACCTGCGATTTTGTTAAAGATCTCCGCAAAAAGGTCGAAGCGACTACGAAGGTAAGCGGTGTTGGCTTCGCATGGAGTTTTTCGTCGGTATTTATATGAGGCCCTGACTATCCATGGTGTTGCATTAGATACAATCAGAGAAATGCCAGGAATATCCAAGCTTTGGCTCAAAGCGACCCGCTTGGAGCTTCTCTGTCTTGCGTCCAGTGTAAGAAACTGTTGGGTTTTTGGCAGTGTGATGATTGCGACAAAACTTCGTACCGCTATCTCGGTGTTTTTGGAAGGTTTATGGAGAGAATGTGCCGCTTTCGCGAAATGGAGACCTTCGGTCTTCGAAAACTTGAGGATACGTTTTGTATACTAAAGCATCGCCCAGAAGTCAGTTTCTAGTTGCGACTGCCTTCCACAGTCATTGCGTGCGCTATCGTAGGCCTCAGAATCAGTAACATTCTTGCCGAAGAAGCCAATAAGGTTCTCGCATGCATCGGACTAGGAACAGAAAAAGAACAGTTGTCTGGTGATGGTAATGGTGGTTGTACGTCTTCGACACTGGAAGCTATTGTTTTCGGTTCCTTCATATTCTTAATTCAGGAATACCACTTTAATTGGTCATCAAGCTCTGTTTTTGCAGAGAAAGGATAAAGGTGGCAGTCTTGTCCCTGAGCCCGTTTGGAAATGATGTCGAGACTCTCGAGAGAAATGTAGGCGGAAGAAAGATCAGCGTGCAATGGGACTGGGGGGGCTTCAGGAGTACTGAAGGCTTTCCAGTTGACGATAATCTGATAAACTGGGCTATTGGTCAGGATCAAGCTTTGAAGGAATGCTTCTTGTGCCTTGACGAGTGGGTGCACAAGCTCAAATGGCTGGAAAAGAATAAGTGGTACGAGAACTGGAACGGCCCGAACAAGCCGAAGTCGCAGTCTAAGATGTTGATCAGTCCTGGTCCTTACCTGATGCTTCTGGGCGATCCAGGGACCGGCAAGTCATTGATCGGCAGAGCTTTGGCAGAGAAGTTGACCCAAGTCTACAGGGAAGAAGGTATACAGCTGACCGACACTCTCTGCTGGAAAAACCCACTGCTCCCTAGCACACCCAGAATATCAATCCAAAAGGCCGGTGAAGCAAAAAGAATCTTGCAAAAGGAACAGTTCAAAGAGCTGAAAAGAAAGTTCGTCACCAAAGTTGGATTGAAAGCCCTTCAGTTTCTGATGGTTTCGATCGGTCTTTTCCTGATAGGTCTGGGCTTCTATTTCCTTTATGACGGATGGGCTACGTGGCAAGCGAATCCAATGTACTTGGGCCAACCATTACAGGAGTTCTACGGCAACAGTTTCATAGAGTATTTGATCAACAAGTTCGTTGGACTGGTACCTCTGACGTTCATTCCTGGCGGAAGCCTGATCTTCTTCGGAATTTTCACATGGTGGTTCACCAAACTCGGAGGAGGCGGAAACCTCAAAGGAATCGGAGGTGCCCAACAGTCCGACGTTCCGAAGCTTCTGATCGACAACAGCTCAGAACGTGCGCCTTTCATAGACGCGACTGGTCACAGAAGCGCTCAACTCTTTGGTTCAATAGCTTGGGATCCATATCAGACAGGGGGCTTAGGCACTCCCGAGCACCAAAGAGTTAGCGCCGGAGATGTTCACGTCGCCTCTCTAGGCATTCTCTTCATAGATGAAGTGAAGAACCTTGATCCTGAAGAAGCTGTCACGTTGCTGACTGTGCTTGAAGATGGGCAGCTGCCGATAACACTTAGAGGGAGACTTAACGGTGGAGACACTGCAGCGATGGCTGTTTCAACGGAACCTGTTCCAGCAATAACATTCCTAGTTGCTGCGGGAAACTTCGACAGCATAAGTCAGATTCACGCTGCTTTGATGGACAGGATATATGGCTATGGCAAAGTTGTACGAATGAACAACGACATGCCGAACACCGTTGAGAACAGGCGCAAATATGTGCAGTTTATAGCCCAAGAGGTCAAACGCTTCAACCTTATACCGTTCAGCAGGGAAGCGTGCGAGGAAATCGTTGAAGAAGGAAGACGAAGAAGCGACAAAAAAGACGCCTTAACTACGAGGTTCCGACCGTTGATCGCAATAATCAAAACGGCTTCGACTTTGGCGATGAATGAAAATGGCAAGGTAGTGGAGAAACGCCACGTCGTAGAAGCTGTGGAACAACACTGCAAGACAATTCAGCGGCAGATACTGGAACACAGCATGCAGGAAAGGGGGAAGCTGCTGGAAATAGAGCCGAAGGGGGTCCGGCTCGGCCAGATTCACGGGTTAGCGGTTGTTACGGATCCGTATAGTGGGGAAATGACTGGTAGCGTTCTCAATGTGAAAGCTCAAATGGTTAAGAAAAGCTCGCTTCCCAGAGACTATTCTCTCAAAGGCTACTACCATGTCACAGGAGTTGCCAAAGGTCAGAGCTTCATTTCAGACAGCATAGCCAAGGTAAGAAGCGTAATACTACGGAAATATGGCGTTGACATTGCACAAGACTATCTTACCCACATTGATTTCGCTCAATCTTATGGCGTCGACGGGCCATCCGCAGGAGTTACTATGACCATACTGCTCTGCTCATTGATCGAGGGCAAACCAATCAGGCAGGATGTCGCAGTGACAGGCGAGATAAACCTAAGTGTCGGAGACTCCATCCAAGTAACGGCTGTAGGCGGATTGTACGGGAAAATAAAAGCCGCCGAATCATGGGGATTCACGAAAGTAGTTATTCCACAAAAGAACTTTGAAAACTCCATCGAAATAAGAGACTACAAGATAAAGGTCGTTCCAGCCGCAACGCTTGAAGACTATCTGAGAGAATGCCTCATCGAAAGGACTGTTCTCAACGTGCCAATCCAAGCTTGGCGACGCAGAACGCACTGATAAGCCGATTCAATACTCTTTTATGCTGATCTTACCTGAAATAGTCTTGGTTCTGCTAGGGGCAATTCCCAATGGTCAGAGAGGTTGACAAGGACGCGATTCGCCGATGGCGGAAACGCGGATTCTACAGCGAAAACGCGTTGGTCAAGCTCCTGCAGAAAAACGGATACTATTCGGTTCGT
>CAZHZB010000086.1:3415-4483 GCA_964537045.1 uncultured Candidatus Bathyarchaeia archaeon
ATGTCTAGCGTTCAAACGGTAGTCGAAGCCTCTGCCTTGTGCAAAAATTATGGAACGCTGGAGCTGAAAGTCGAGGTTCTCAAACACGTACATTTCAAAGTTCACGAAAGTGAATTGGTCGCCATAGGAGGACCTTCGGGCTCAGGAAAAACGACCCTTCTCAACATGGTTGGAGGAATCGACAAACCCACAAGTGGTAAAATACTCGTGTTCGGAGAGGATTTGGCATCAAAAGCCGAGGATTTCCTAGCGAATTTCAGATGCAACAACATCGGTTTTGTTTTCCAGTCCTACAACCTTGTATCAACGCTAACTGTCGCTGAAAACATCGCGTTTCCAATGGAATGGCTTCGAAAACCTGAGGATTGCATAAGAGACAGGGTTAAGCAACTCCTTGAATCAATAGGACTTCAGAAAAGGTCAGAATATTTCCCTTTTCAGCTCAGCGGTGGGGAACAGCAACGTGTAGCTTTTGCACGTGCTTTGGCCAACGATCCTCCCTTGCTTCTCATTGATGAACCCACCGGCAATCTTGACAAAAAATCAAGCGACAGACTCGTGCAGATCTTGAAGTCTCTGAGTGAAAACGGCAAGACAATAATAGTTGCGACACATGACGACCGAATATCTGATGAAGCCGATCAGCGTCTGTGGTTGGAAGACGGTAAGCTGTTGAGACGAAATGAGTGAAACCTCCTTCCCCATTAACGATCTGCTACGGAGGAAGTTTCAGACAGCTCTAGTTGTGATCAGCCTAGCACTTTCGGTGGGTTCAGCTCTTTTTCTGCTTCTTTCTGCGGAAAAGATCGGGTTCGGCACCTTTTTATCGGTCGAAGGCAAATTAACCGTGGGAATTTCCGGCATTTTCTCACAATTTGTTCTGTTTCTGGCTGTTCTTATAATTAGTGCAGGCGTCGTGATGGTATCTTTCATGGTTTCTCTGATGATGTCACAGAGAACAAAAGACATAGGACTGATTAAGGCGGCCGGTTGTCCCAGCGAACTTGTGTTCGGATACTTTTTCACGGAGTTGCTCATTGTCGTCTTTCTAGGGTGCTTTCTCGGCAC
>CAZHZB010000087.1:0-1879 GCA_964537045.1 uncultured Candidatus Bathyarchaeia archaeon
GTTCTGTTTATGGGATACCAATCACGCACAGGGTCGCCCCGCAACTCCGGTCGAGGACGCGGAATATCAAAACACGAAAAGGCCAAGGCTGGGAAACACAAACATCGACCTGCCGCAGGCTATGCACCAGAGGAGAACCACGTTCCAACCCCGGAAGAAGCAACGAACAGGATGCTCAACACCCTGCACAACCTTGGAAACCAAAGATTTGCACTTTCACCGTTCAGCGAACACTTAGACCGCTGGCTAGCTAACTTGAGACAAGCTGTATCGGAGTTTGAATCAAGCCCCGAAATAACCGTGGATGACCAATACGTAAAGGAACGTTCGCAAATACTCTCAAACATCGAACTTGATCTTACAAAAAGACAACAGAAAGAAGCAACTGCCGGGGAAGTAATCAAGATCCTCTCGGACAACAGAATTCTACTTGAACAAATCGAAAAAGACTACGCCAATGCGACGAAGAAGATCGCAGAGCGAAAAGACACTGAAATCAAGCGTCTTTCCAGTAGCATAGATAGCATCAAGCAAGAACTTGATCGCATAGCTCAGATGAAAACAGGCATCTTCAGAGCCGTCTCCAAGAATGCTAAGGCCCAGAAAGAGACAGAAGCAACGCAGAGACTGAACGCCGCACAAAGCGACCTCACATCGGCCATGCAACATTTCACAGCCGAACAAAAGGCCTCGAGAGACGAACACGAAAGGAGAAAAAAACCCATTATCGAGCAGATCCAAAACGTCGAGAAAGAGATCCAAAGCCAAGAGATCGACGACTCACTGGAAGCCAGACGAGCTGCATGCGAAGCTCTCATCAACACAGTGAATTCTCTCCTCCAGAGAAAAGGGCTTTCGCACAACTAGACCGCACGGAGGAAATCTGAGTTGTGCCAAGTTTGGGCTGGTTCTTACAGGTTCTTCATCAGATAGTCGATTCCAGGTTCTGTGCCTTGAAGCAGCACAAAGCCCCTTGGGCCTTCACGCGCAGTGATTTCCCCCGCGATGTTTGTCTGCATGAGTTGTTTCACTTCATTGACGTTTCTTGTGTGCCCTAAAACCCAGATTAGTTTCGTGTAGGCTGCGGAAGGAAGCATGTTGCCACCTTCGATGACCCCTCGGGCCAACATGTCGCGGCCTGTTTCATAGACGCGAAGATGAATATATCCGAACAAGGGTTCTGGAACGATCACCACCGGAATCTCTTTTTCTTGACACCTCTCTAATGGTGGAAACATATCGGTTCCCACATGTCCGAGTCCTGTTCCTATGATGACTAGTCCATGATAGTCTTTGTCGACCATCGAATCCAAAATGTCAGGATTCATTCCTGGATATGAATAAAGCATGCCAACTCGCGTGTCCATCTTTGTGTCCAAGTAGAAGTCCTCGATCACTCCTCTGCGGACGAGATCATCTTTGAACCATGCGACGCCGGTCTCATCTATCTTTCCAAGAGGAATATCATCCAATGTACGAAATGTGTCTCTACGTGAAGAGTGCATTTTTCTGCAACGCGTTGCCCTGTGTATAAGGTTGTAGCTGTCACTTGTGCTTCCATGCATGCACACCGTCACTTCCGCAAAATCCTCGTAGCCCGCGAGTTTGGCAGCGTAGAGAATATTCCGAGGTCCATCCGAAGACGGTCTGTCTGAGCTGCGTTGGCTACCGACTAGGACAACAGGAACGGGCAGATTCCTCAAGAAATAGGAAAGAGCTGCACCTGTAGTGCACATAGTGTCGGTGCCATGGCCTATGATCACCCCTTTTACTCCGCTTCCAACTTCCTTTGCCACAGCTTCAGCGGTTTTCACCCAATATTCAGGTCGGAAGTTTTCGCTGAGGATTTGGTAAAGTGTCTTAGGAGTCAGATTGACGG
>CAZHZB010000087.1:1979-4464 GCA_964537045.1 uncultured Candidatus Bathyarchaeia archaeon
TTGTATCCTGTGTCAACTTTCAATGTCACGTAGAAGTCGGATGTGTGCTGACTTCTCGGAAGGAGGACACCTTCATACACTGCTTTTCCTTTGGTTACGCGCACCTTGCTCCAAGTTCGTATTCCTTTTTTGACCAGTCTTTCGCGCAGGGCGCCACGATAGCCTTCAGGTAAATTCTCTTCGTTCTCGCCTTTTCCAGACATTCTTTTCACTCCCCAATTAGAAGGGCATTGACTTTCTGAGCAACGATTTTGCCCGAAACCGAATGGTTGAGTGCCTTAAGGGTCTCACCAACCACCTTGGCCACAGCGATTCTTCTATATTGCGGATCAGAACGAGCCTTGGATGAATCGACGAATTCTGTTTTCTTGTGAATCAGTTCTTCAAGTTCCTTCTCGGTGAAAGTTTGGAATCCTATTTTCTTCAAAGCATCGGTAATGGTCATGTCAGGATCTTTCACGAAGATTCCAAGCAAAGTGCCAATTTGCTCCGGTATTATTCTTCCTTGCGAAAGAGCTTTGGCCAAATGCTCTATTGTGCGCATTTCCATTCTTTTCCCTTTTCTACGCGTCTCCAGTGGCAATTCAATCAAAACGTGAAAAGCAAGAGAACTCTTCAGTCTCAAATCCTCAACGTACTGGAAGAACTTGTCCACTTTTTCTGCTCTTATCAGCAGATCTGTTTGATCCTGGTCCAGACCGTATTTTCTGTGAAGCTCTTCGTATACTTCCCATGGACATCTACCCACTTTCTTCTTACTATCTTCGACAAGTTCCTTTGAGATGACTATAGGAGGTGTGTCGGTGTCTGGATAAATGCGTTCTTTACCATGTATTACCCTCAGAAACTCCGTGTTTCCATTTGGCAAGAGCCTGCGGGTCTCCTGTGGTACGCCCTCTAGCGCAATCTTTGCTCTCTCAACTATCTTCTTCAAAGCGTGCATTGCTCTTCTTTCCGGACCGACAACGACGACAACCGCATCTTCAACGTCAGGGTTCACAATGTCACAAATGCCTTTGAACTTGCCTCTGTCTATGGAAAGTCTGCAGGGATGGAGCGAGCGTCTTCGAACTGCATTCTTCTCAAGCTCGTCGCTGTGGAAGTGATTCTCACGTGGGATTCCCGTGATAAGCATACTCTTCTCAAAAATGTCTTCCCCAAAGTCTTTGTTCGGCTGAACCTCGAGGCCGAAAAGTCCCTTCATTTTTGGGAAGACCGCGGCGAAGGCGCGGGTATCGTCCTCAAGATGAAAAAGACAGGAAACATCGATGTACGTATGCATGAAATCATCTTTTTCTATTCCACGATTCTTCATTTCGTTCATGATTCCAATCAAAGCATGCTGCCTAACCGCCTCATGACGACACAAAGCATCAAACATTGAAAGATCTTGCACTCCTTTGATCTCCACTCGGTTGCCTCCTCCTATGGAAACATTCACGTCTTGTCGAGCTGCACCTATCCCTCTTCTTCCAATCCGGCTTATCCTCAAAACCCGCCCGATCTGTTCAGCAAGTTCAACAAGTTCTTCAGGCGTTTCAACATCTCGGTGGTCGGTTATGATCTCTACTAAAGGCACACCTAGACGATCAAGATTGAAGTATACGATTCTGCTCGCCGTATCAACCCAATTTACTCTCCGAGCAGCGTCCTCCTCGATGTGAAGATTAGTTATTCTGACTTTCTTGCTTTTCACCGGCACCCAACCGTCTCTGGCGATTATAAAAGTGCGTTGAAAACCCGTGGTTATTGAGCCATCAAGGTACTGTTTGCGGTTGACCACAATTTCCTCTGCAAAAGCAGAACAGTCAAAATAGAAGGCCAGCGTGAAGCCTTTCTTGATCGCCTCTATGTCCGGATAGAACGGCGGTGTTTCGTCCATCTCATACGTGCACGTGTTTCGCTCACAAGCATAGTAAATGACTTTGTATGCTTTTTCAAACTCCACCAGCATGCCTGGGTCGAAATCGCCCATCTCCCCGAGAACAGGTCGAAAATACCTGTAAAAACTGTAATCTAGGTTCGTGGGCTCTTCTTCAAGAATTGGAGGGCAACGGCAAAAGAGTTTCCTGTCCGATCGAATCTGGTGGTGGACTTCTAATCCAGCTTGGAAGCCTAGTTTTTTGAAGGCAACATTCTCAGGGTTCAACATCAAAACTAGTCAATGGCGATACTTATAAAAACACTTTCCAAGCCAGTACTCAAAGATTTCATGTATTCCAGAAAACCACCACAACCAAGATGCTCAACCCATGTTCGGAAAACAAGATAATCTCGCACGATGCGCAGATGGCTTATACGCAAGGTTTACTTTCGCGCAGAAACACTACTTCAAACAATTCAGTAAGTGTTTGAGGAGACGGAATCCGATGAAGTTCAGCGGAAGAACAGCAGTGGCGATTGTCGAGTTTTCAGACAAAAGAATATTGCTGGTCAAGAGGCGCACTGTTCCTTTCAAAGGCTACTGGGCATTACCCGGCGGAAG
>CAZHZB010000088.1:0-4445 GCA_964537045.1 uncultured Candidatus Bathyarchaeia archaeon
CTTACAATCAATGGTATTACCTATGTAGGTCTTAAGACTTTTCACGGTTAAGCTTGCAGGAGGTAGAAAAAAGGGGTTTGCGGAAGATTTCGCCACCTAGAAGGCAATAGCGCGCGCCACCTGCAACGAGAAACAAAGAGATTTAAACCGCAACAAGCACTTTTCAGAACGGTAGATTCCTAAAGTTTGAAATCATAGTGAGGATCGGCATTAATGTGTGGAATATTCGGTTTTTCATTCAATAAACCAGTTCAAACAAGCAGAGTTTTCAGAGTCCTTCAGAAATTGGAGACTAGCCAGCTCCCGCAGGAACCGTTACCCGTAGGAGGTTATGGGGCTGGCGTGGCGGTTCTTCTTGAAGACGGCAATGTTTTGGTAAAGAAACTCGGTGAGATCGACGGCTCGCCTGCTGAGCGTCTACCCGATATTGTAGATGTCAAGGACGCATCGGTTCTACTTGCTCACGTGAGAATGCCGAGTCCAGAATTCATGAAGACAGCCCGCTACATTGAAACGGCACAACCCTACGTCGTGGCCAGAAACCCGGATCTGACAGTCGTTTCGGTTCACAACGGAAAAATGGAAAACTACAAAGACATCAGATCGAAGCTAGGTTCCGACCACGTGTTTGAGTCGGAGAAGTTTGAGCTCATCGACTCAGAAGTGGTTCCCCACTACTTTGAAGAAATGGTCAGCGAAACGGAAGATATCGCAGAAACGCTCTACGGCTATTTCTGCAGCTTGCAGGGGTCAAATGCTATAGCCATTCTCCAGTTGGGCGAAGAGGATTCTTTCCTTCATCTGATCCACAAAGAGAAGACGAGAGGACTCACTGTCTGGAAAAACGACAAAGGCGAAGTCATCTTCTGTACAAGGAAGACTCCTGTAATAGAAGAGTTCGGCGAGATAATGAAGAAGGGCAGATTTAGAGAGAAAGTCGAGATACAATACCACGAGAACATTGGACTCGTTCTCTCATTTCCGCTTGCGTTGAGATAAAGGATAAAACCTTCAATAACCCATACTTTTCGGCTTACGACAATGAATAAAGGAGACTCCGTTCACGATTCCTTCGATCTCCTCGCTAAACCGATACGGCGTTCTCTGTCCGAACTCGGATTCGCAGAGCCCACGCTTCCCCAGAAAATGGCAATTTCCCCTATACTTGTGGGAGAAAACCTACTTCTAATCGCACCTACTGGAAGTGGCAAGACCGAGGCAGTGCTTCTTCCGATCTTCTCAAAACTGGTTCAACAGGAGAACAGGAAAGGAATCAGTGTAGTTTATGTCACACCTTTGAGGGCTCTGAACCGCGACCTCCTGAAACGTCTGTCTTTCTGGTCCTCAAAACTGGACATATCTGTAGAAGTGAGACATGGCGACACCGAACTGAAGATGCGAAGAAGACAAGCACTCTTCCCGCCTGATGTGCTCGTGACCACGCCTGAAACACTTCAGGCCATTTTGCCAGGTACACGAATGAGGCAGCACTTGGCTAATGCCAGATATGTAGTGATAGACGAGGTTCACGAGCTTGCATCAAGCAAACGAGGTGTCCAACTAACCGTAGCCTTGGAAAGACTACGTGATCTGATTGGAAAAGAGTTCCAAAGAGTAGGGTTATCTGCCACAGTCGGCAATCCTCAAGAAGTCGCAAAGTTCATCGCAGGCACCAACAGAAGTATCAAAGTTGTGGAAGCTTCCTTTCTCAAGGGATACAAGTATCACGTCGAAAACCCTGACCCAATAGCTTCAGACTTCGATCTCGCTGCCAAACTTGACACCTCACCCGAAGCAGCAGCAAGAATAAGACGCATACTCGAGCTCGTTGACAGCCACCATTCAACTCTGATATTCGTGAACGCTAGAACCATCGCGGAAATGTTGGGCTATAGATTTCACCAACTGGGACGCAACGACATCGCCGTCCATCATGGTTCACTATCAAAAGAAGAACGCGCACAAGTCGAAGACGAATTTAAAACAGGCAATTTGAAAGCAATAGTGTGCACAAGCACACTGGAACTCGGGATAGACATCGGGAGAATTGACCTCGTAATCCAGTATCTGTCTCCGAGACAAATCAACAGTCTCATTCAGAGAGTGGGGCGAAGCGGACACCGTTCAGACACACTCTCAGAAGGGACAATAGTGACGGCCTTCCCTGATGACACGGTAGAATCGATCGCAGCCGTGAAAAGCGCGAACGAAAACAAACTCGAACCAGTCTTGATTCATGAAAATGCACTGGACGTATTGGCTCATCAGATCGCAGGCGCAGTCATGGACAGAGGAGTAGTGAAATCTGAAGAACTTCTGACTATGCTGAGACGGGCCTATCCTTACCGAGATCTTTCAAATGAAAACTTCGTGGAGATGGTAGACTTTTTAGACCGTTTGGGCAACATAAGGGTTGAAGAAGAAGGCAGAGTCTTGACAAAGAGCCGGAAAACAAGAGGCTACTACTACGAGAATTTATCTATGATACCGGATGAAGTGCGCTATCCTGTTATCAACGTGATTTCTGACCGAAAAATCGGAACCTTGGGCGACGAGTTTATGGCTCTGAAAGCCCGGGTAGGGTTGAACATTATTGTCAGAGGCAGAGTCTGGAGAATAGTGCAAATAGAAGAGGAAACGGGCACGGTTCATGTAGTTCCTTCCGAAGACCCGTTGGCCGCGATCCCGGGATGGGACGGGGAAATGATCCCCGTTCCCTTTGAGCTCGCCCAGCGAACTGGAAAAATACGCCAGCAAATCGCAGAGCACCTTAAGATAACTTCGGACGTTGAGGAGACAGCAGAAACACTTGCTCCGGGACTCACGACAGACAAGACTACACTCCTCGATACCGTCAGGGAGATCGAAGAACACCTGAAGACTGGAGCCCCGTTACCAACGAATGATCACATCCTCGTAGAATCCTTTGACAAGTACGTGATAGTCCACGCCTCATTCGGCGAGCTAGTCAATCGCACGCTGGGCTGCATCTTCGATGCCGTGTTATCAGATCAAGAATTGATCGTCGGCTGGTGGAACGACGGCTACCGCATACTGATTGAAACGCCAAGAAAAATGACAAGGGTTGAAACCGCAAAAATCTCTTCAAAACTGTTTTGTTTGACGGATGAAGAAGTCGACAAAGCTTTCGAAGACTATTTGGAAGCCAAGTTCCCGTTCTCCTATAAAATGAAGTTCGTGGCTGAAAGATTTGGAGCTTTGACACGCGGAAAAACGATGAGCTACGAAAGGTTGGCACAGCTTCCAAAAAGATTCGAAAGAACGCCAATTTATGACGAGACTCTGAGAGAGGCAATGGTTGAGAAAGTCGATTTGAAGAGAGTCAAAGAAATAATGCGTGACATCAGAAGCGGCAACATAAAGATCAGTACTGTTTTCAGCGTGGATAAACCCACACCTTTGGCGTATCACATATTGTATAAGTTTTCTGACCTGTCAGAGTTGATGGCACCCGAGAGGGTATTGCTGAGCAACATCGAGAGAATGAAAAGAGCAATAGAAGCCCGAACTGTGAAGATGTTCTGCATGTCGTGCGGCAACTGGTCCTTAGAAGAGAAAGTCAGAAATCTGACTGAACAACCCGAGTGCCAAAAATGTGGAGCAAGACTTCTTGCAATTCTCTACCCAAGCGAAGATCTGAATCGGCTGCGTGACATATGGAAGAAAAGACATGAGGGAAAAGAGGTCACGGAAGAAGAACTCAAGGAGCTGACTCATGCGAGACGGGAAGCAGACTTGACACTCAGCTACGGGAAGAAAGCAATTGTAGCCATGGAAGTCAAAGGAGTAGGTCCGGAAACGGCCTCAAGAATCCTTGGAAAAATGCACGTGAAAGAAGACGAGTTCTACATGGACCTTCTGAAAGCAAAGATCCAGTATCTGCGCACACGGGAATTCTGGGAGGAAAAAGAAAAGCGATAGCGCGCGCTATATCAACAATTCCTCACACCTCAACATAAGATCGTCACGCAGAGTTCGTAGTCCAGAGGAAAACACTACTGCGCATGAGACAACTACAAATCAAAAATCCTGCCTTGGGATCTTGACGTTTGCTTTCTTGAAGTAGGAAATCCAAATATCTCATTTTTGATGTAGTTTCAATTGGTGCGTGGAATTGCAGAACAAGCCCAAGGACGTGGTAGATTCTCGTGAAGAAAGGAAGAGAGAAGCAAGTAGGCCGCTATATTTGTTTAGATATGAGTGAGAAATGCACGCGAGAGTTCACATTTCGCGCAAGCTTCTTGTTTTCTTCATGCTCCAATTCATGAGTTGCCCAACACAAGTGATAGCAGTTTCACTCGCACTCAATAGAGTCGAAAGTAATATTAAGAACAAGCTTGAATTGAAAAACTAGTGAATTATTGGAGAGGAAGAAAATGGACTATACAAAGTGGACACTGATCATTGTAGGACTGATCGTTCTA
>CAZHZB010000089.1:0-4364 GCA_964537045.1 uncultured Candidatus Bathyarchaeia archaeon
CAGAATCTGAATTGTTGGAAAAGCATGTTTAAGAACGTGCCAAGAGACAGACCTTATGAGATACGTGTGATCAGGAAATGAGGACAACCGCCATCCATCGAGCAGAAAAGATGAGTATCTACGGCTTTCTATTGACGCTGGTCTGGTTCTTTGGTTGCACTTTTGCCGTCGTCCAATCGTCCCAACTCCAGAACGCAGATTCGATTGCGCTTGAAGAATTCAGATGGACGAAGTTTCCGGTAAAAGTGCTAGTGGACATGAATCAATGGACTCAACCAGAATATGCCGTTGCCGTTCGCGAGGCCTTGGACGGTTGGATCAAAAGCATATGGAACTACACAAACACCTACAACGACACATCACTGGAGAGAGTGAACTACCTGTTCTACTTGAACGATGTCAACTCAACAACCAATTACGACGTTCTCATAAGTTTCGCCCCTGATAAGATACCTCCTGGCCCGAACACGGTTGGGCTTACAACATATTCTTGGGATCTTACCACTCATCAACCAGTGCCGCCTATAACCATTAACATAACCACTTACTCTGGCACCGCGTCGACATTGTTCGTCAAGAACATTGCGATGCATGAGTTTGGACATGCCTTGGGTTTGGGACACGCGAATTCACAAAACACTTTGAACGGCCCCGAACTTATGTACTACGCCTCATCAAAAAATCAAATCGTCTATCCTTCAACTCTTGACGTGTACGGGCTGACACGAGTTTACAATGGGAGTTACGGTCAGACAGTCTATTTGCCGTCGAGCATCCCTTACGTGATGCTGGCTGAAGGTGATATTCCTCCTCCGCAGATCATTCCGTGGGAAGACTACAGGAAATACACACCGCTATTAATCGTTCTTTTCCTAGTGGTTGTCGTTGCAGCAGTCTTAGGACTGGTAAGCAGAGAAAAGAAGCCTGAAGACCTGCAGCCTCCGCCTCCACCTGCGCTTGAAGGCAGTAACACTTAATGATCAAAGTCCCGCAACGTGTGCGACATCAAACGGTCCAATGCCAGCCAGAGATGCCTAGCAGGCGAAGCTCACAAGTTTGTTGTACTTTTGATTCTAGCCTTCGCGATCAGTATTCCAGGAAACGAGAGGCCGCTAGTCTGATTTTTGAAACTGGTCTTTTGTGGCGCCGCAGACTGGACAAACCCAGGAGTCAGGCAACTCTTCGAACGGTGTTCCAGGCTTCACTCCTGAGTCTGGGTCTCCCTTTTCAGGATCGTAGACATATCCGCACACACTGCAAGTGTACTTTTCCATTTTCTTACCCTCCATTACTGTTTCTGATTTCAAATAGGTTGGAGCAGAACTGGGCGTGGTGCCTCGTTTCACATCATGATAGTAGGCGTAGGTCATCGGTTCCTCACCGCTTAGTATTTCAGAATCTACTACTTTGCCCATGAAGAGAGTATGTGAGCCTGCATCGACTTCTCCGATGACTTCTGTCTCAATGTATGCAATGGAAGCGTCCAAGACTATTCGCGTGCCTGTCTTTCCAATCTTGTAGTTGACACCCTCGAACTTATCGAAGGCACTTCCGCTTCTGAAGCCGAAATTTCCTATGAGCTTCAGTGGCGCATTTTTTGAAAGAACTGAAACAGCGAAAACCCTAGTCCGCTTGATCAACTCATGGGTGTAGTTTTGTTTGTTGATACAAACTGCTATAGTCACAGGGTCAGATGTCATTTGGAAAACGGTGTTGGCGATCTGACCGTTGCTTTTATCGATTCCAGATGTTACAATGTATAGTCCATAGCTGATTTTGTGCAGCCCTTCAGGATTCATTTCTTGTTCCCAACCACCCAAGCACATCCATGGTTTCGAGGATTAGCCATTCTGCCCCTCCGACGAACTACGATTTCAGGGCATCGAGTTATTTAAAGTCTAACATCTGAAAATCGAAATGATTAGCGCTATTCGCACTCTCTGCACCTAATAGCACCAACCTCTCAGCCCCTAGGCTCCGGTTGCATCTCAAAAGTAGATCGCGGATTGCAGAATTAACTGGCCACAATATCTTTTGCTGTTCGGAGGATCCCCTTCTTTCCGATTCTCATTTGTCTCTCGCCTTTGAAGGTAGATACGCTCGCGTTTTCAATTTCGACGTTGTCTCCTACTGATATCGAGTTTATTTGTTCGTTCCACAAGCATAGTTTTATTTTGCCGGTTCCATCTGATATAAGCGCATTCGCTACTGTGGCGTAGTTGCCGAATCTGGTTATGACGAGTGTTTTTTCTCCAATTTCCTGGACTTCGGCCTTCAAGCTGACGTTTCTCATTCCGATCTGCAAGTCTTTGATCTGAAAAAGCGGGAAGCCTCTTTCTTTTTTGACCGAATATCTCGTGAACATGCTGGCTTTCCTCGCATGCTCGATTGGGTTGTTCTCGTCTAGCAAGTACTCTATTGGCAAGGGGAACTGGGCGACGACTTTTGTTCCCTTAGTGATAAGTAATATTATCTTGTCCTTTCTTGTGTCCCGGCATTCGATCGTGAGGACTCCGCATGAAGACACGTGACTTTTCCCAGCGGTAACAAGCGCGTTGAAAAATTCTTCGGCGTCCACTTCATATTTCACTGAAAGGAGAGCGAGATATTCACTGGGTGATGCTTTGTTTCGCATGCGTTTCTACCCTTGTGTTGACACATCTCTCATTTTTCAAACCGTTCTATTGAGTTTAAAGTTCTCCTTTCTGAGGGTGACCAAACAGTCTTTGCTGATGTTTGAGTTACTTCACGAACTTCAGCGGATGTCTCTTGAATCGCTTCTTGCAGGTCACGCTGCAAAAATGATAAGTTTCGCCTTCGAATGTGATCTTGAATTTGGATGTCTTATCGTCTAGAACAACACCGCACACTGGATCCTTAGGCATTATTCCTGTCTTAACCTCATGGAAGAGTGGGCATTCCTCTTATTATCACTAACGGTAAAAAAGTAAAAAAATTTTGGGAAACGAGTTAACAAATCAGATTGTAACCCTAATACCTGCGTGGAGGTCTTCGCTTAGCGTAACATTCTCGGCAGTATACTGGTCTGGTACCGTCGGGTTTGAAGGGAACTTCGCATTCCTTTCCACAGTCAGCACAAACTGCCTTGCTTGTCTCTTTCTTATACATTTACTATATCAACTCCTATTCTGCTGAGTGCAAAAACGCGTCTTCTTGCACGCTGTCTCCTTATCTCCATGGCTCATTTAAACTTATTCATTGGCATTTCGCGGTCTTGTGGAGTTTTTGAAAACAAGAAAACGGAAGATTGATGGAAGACTCAGTCGAGAAACGGAGGTTTACTCCATTTTTCGTATTTCGGTTTTGGTCAATCCCCGTATGTTGTTGAATTCGGTTACTTCTCCGTAGCCCACGAGAGTTATCGCGGTTCCTTCACCGCCCATTCTCGCGGTCCTGCCGATTCGGTGGAAGTAGACAAGTGCTTCCATGGGGACGTCGTAGTTTATTATGTGAGTTATTCCCTGAATGTCCAAGCCTCGGGCTGCGACATCGGTTGCGATAAGCAGTTTCAGGCGTCCTCTCCTCATCAAGTCAATCACGTAGTCTCTCTGAGGTTGAGTGAGCCCCGCGTGTAATGGTTTTGCATCGTAGCCTCTGTCTCGCAGCTTTTCCGATAGGATACTTGTGTCCGTTCGGGTCCTGCAGAAAATGATCGCTTGGCCAATATGGTTATGGTTCAGGATGTCGCATAGAACTTCAAACTTGTCGTGAGGGTTAACTACCATGTAGTACTGGTTCATCTGTGTAAGCGCAATTTCGTCTTTGCTCACGAGTATCTTCTGCGGATTTCTCATGTATCTGTTGCATAGTCTCATAACTGTCTGATCTATCGTCGCTGAGAATAGGCTGGTCTGTCTGTTTGAAGGGACTCGTGACAGTATGTATTCGATGTCTTCTATGAATCCCATGTCGAGCATTCTGTCGGCTTCGTCCAAGACGACAGTCTTCACGGATGACAGATCGAGAATTCGTCTATCAAGTAAGTCGATTAGACGCCCTGGCGTTCCTACGACTATTTGAACGCCTCTGGCTAATGCGTGAATCTGTCGCTGTATTGGTTCTCCGCCATAGACTGGGATAACCCTGAGCTTTGCGTATTTTCCTATGTGATCTATGTGTTCCGCTACTTGCACTGCTAGTTCACGGGTTGGTACTAAGACCAACCCTTGAACACCCCTTACTTCAGGGTTTAGTCTTTCGACCATCGGAATTCCGAAGGCCGCTGTTTTGCCTGTTCCGGTCTGTGCTTGACCGATAACATCTTTGCCTTCAAGCAGGGGTGTTATGGCTTGAGCTTGAATTGGAAAAAGATCATTGAACCCAAGCTCTTCGATACCTTTCAT
>CAZHZB010000090.1:0-1498 GCA_964537045.1 uncultured Candidatus Bathyarchaeia archaeon
GCGGTTACAATCAGAGTGTCGGTTGCGAATCCTCTTTCAAGTTGTGAAGTTATAGTAGCTTGCAGACCCTGACTGATTGACAGCAGAGCCACGATTGCAGCTATGCCAATCACGACGCCTAAGGTCGTCAAACCCGCGCGAAGCTTTCTCAACCTTATTGCACTGAAAGAATACGAGAGAATGTCTCGAGCCTTCATCTTAATTCACCGTCTCCTGAACGATCAATCCGTCCAGCATCAGTACTGTCTTCTTTGACTGAGTAGCTAGGCGTTGGTCATGAGTAACCATGATTGCTGTCACACCTTTTTCTTCGTTCAACCCTTTGATCAACCTCAGGATCTCATTCGCGGTCTTAGAATCTATGTTTCCAGTTGGCTCATCCATCAACAGAAATCGAGGGTTGTTTGCCAACGCTCGGGCGATGGCCACACGTTGCTGTTCCCCACCGCTCAGTTCGGCAGGCTTGTGATTCATTCGCTCCTTGAGCCCAACGGTCTCCAGCAGAGACTCTGCTCTTTTTTTCCTGTCAGATTTGCTCACGTCTGCTATGGATAAGGACAATTCAACGTTTTCTTTCGCAGAAAAGCGTGGTATAAGATTGAAGAACTGGAAGACGAAGCCTACTCGGCGCCTGAGATCCGTCAGTTGATTGTCGTTGAGCGTTGAAATGTCAACGCCTTCGATCATCATTTTCCCTTCCGTTGGCTTGTCCAGAGCTCCAATGAGATTCAGCAGTGTAGACTTGCCGCTTCCTGACGGCCCCAGAATGGCGAGGAAATCGCCACTCTCAACTTTGAGGTTTACGCCGCGCAATGCTTCCACTGGGACTTTTCCTAGCATGTAGGTTTTTTTCAAGTTCACGGCTTCAACAATCGGCGTCATAGAGATCATCTATCCTTTTTCCCTTCTTTTTCTACTTGCTTAGGAATCTCCACGAAAGAACCATTCCTATCGTAGCGGCTACTGCTGCAAATATCCCTACATAAGTGAAGTCCAAGGCAAGTTGTGTCCAATCAGTGCTGAATATCAAGAGCTGCCTCACTGCATCGGTTGTATAGGTTAGTGGGTTAACCTTTGCAATCGTCTGAAGCCAATCTGGCATGAACTTGGTCGGGAAGAAGGCGTTACTCGCAAACATCAGTGGCAGGTTTATTAGGTTTACGACAGCCATTGGAGTCTCAATTCTAGTTGATCTGATAGTTATTGCGATGAAGACCGAGGATAAGCCAACGCAAATCAGAAACATGATCGCGAAGACGCCCAAGACGTAGATCGGGTTGAAGCCTATTCCAAACTGCAATCCGAAGGCGATGGCGATGAGTATTATGAGTCCTGCTTGGAACATTGACCGCAGTGTAGCGGAAAGAACCTTTGAGAAGATTATTACTGCCCTTGATACTGGTGTGCTGAGAACTTTGTTCATGAAGCCCAACCGTCTGTCCCAGACAACTGACATACCACTGAACATTGTCGTAAAGAGAGCTGTGAAAGCAATCAT
>CAZHZB010000090.1:1598-4292 GCA_964537045.1 uncultured Candidatus Bathyarchaeia archaeon
AGTTCTCGGTTAGTCAGAGCCCAGAGGCCGTGCATTTTGCTTTGGGAATTGCCGTTTGCCTCGGTCATTGACGAGCCCTCCTCATCGTCATTCTTTGGGAAGCAAAAGCCTCTCTGGATTCTTCTGCGTCACGCATAGACTTGCCCGTGTATTCAAGGTAGACTTCGTTCAAAGTGGGCTCCGTCAAAGAAAGTTTCGTCACAGTATATCCCTTTCGTCGCAACGCCTCAATTATCAATGGAGCTGTCACTTCCCCAGATTCGGCTTTGATACGATATGATCCATCTTCCTTCTTGACATCCTTAACATGCTCAATGCTCTGAATAAGTTCACTCACGTCAGCTTCCTCCTTTATTCCCAGAGTTATGACGTCTCCGCCCAAGCTGTGCTTCAGCTCCTCAGGAGCACCGACAACAACAATTTTCCCACGATCGATTATTGCCACGCGATCGCAGAGTGCGTCAGCCTCTTCAAGATAATGCGTAGTCATGAAAAGTGTCATCCCGAATTCTTTCTTCAACTTGCGAATATAGTTCCACGTTGCGGTTCTAGTCTGAACGTCTAGACCTAACGTGGGTTCGTCCAAGAAAAGCACCTTTGGCCTATTGACAAGCCCACAGGCAAGTTCAAGTCTTCGTCGCATCCCACCAGAAAAAGTCTGAACTTTCTTGTCACCAAAATCGGTCAGTTCAACAAGCTTAAGAAGATCGATTACGCGTTCTTTTGCGATGTTCCGTGGAATTCCATATAGGTCAGCACACAGGAGGATGTT
This sequence comes from uncultured Candidatus Bathyarchaeia archaeon, assembly GCA_964537045.1. GTDB lineage: Archaea > Thermoproteota > Bathyarchaeia > Bathyarchaeales > Bathycorpusculaceae > DASPPK01. The sequence continues at coordinate 2,371 of CAZHZB010000090.1, forward strand.
TTCGACTCCAGTCAGATCCTCGTCTGCAGTATATTCTTGGGGTACAACGCCGATTACGTTTCTGACGTTACGGTCCTGCCGAGCTATGTCAAAACCCAGAACAGATGCTTTGCCATCAGTGGGTTTCAAGATTGTGATCAACATGTTTATCGTGGTTGTTTTACCGGCTCCGTTTGGTCCCAGGAACCCGAATATTTCACCACGTTTGACGCTGAAGTCGATGTGGTCTACAGCAGTCAGATGACTGTTGAAGATCTTGGTCAATCCTTCAGCTTTTATAACATCTTCACTCATTTTTTCTGCACCTTCAATTTCTTGTCGATTTTTTCAAGTCTTTCTGCTGTTTCTTCTAAGACTTTGCGAGCATCATCAAGGGCTTCCTCAGAGAATTTCTCTTCCAGACTTGCTCCCAACTCAAAGAACGCCGACACTAGCCTACGCATTGAATCTCTGACCTCAACGGTCTTCTCGGGAGGTATTCTGAACCACAACGCACCCAGAAAAGGAGGAGCGAAAAGCTTGGCTTCTTTTCTGAATTTCTTTCTAATCTTTCTTTGCTCCTCGAGAAGTCTCTTCCCACTTTCTGTCAAATCATACCTTTTCAGCCCGCTCTGATCCGTTGGAAGTTCCGTCACGTACCTATTCTCTTGCAACCAAGCCAATAGTGGGTAAATAGAGCCTGGACTTGGTTTCCAGTGGCCGTTCGTTCTCTTCTGAATATCATCCATTATCTCGGAGCCAGACATTGGTTTCTCAGCTAAGGATTCGAGTACATGGAAACGTATGAATCCTTTAGGCACTATTGCCGTGTGTCTCGCCCAATGCCCTTGTAGCTCGCGCATCTTAATCACTATTGATATCGCCGTCGATATCAACTGTGATATTTAAGCATATTGGACTGCATAAATGAGTTCTTACTTACTCAATGATAGTTCCGACAACTTTACCATTCACGGCTGCAATCACACTATCTAGCTTGAACCCATTAACAACCACAACTTTGGCCCGATGTCGCAAAAGAATCCGGATAGCCTCAGGATCCAAAATCTGATGGATGCCCGCCTTGTGTTTGTCCTCAGAAAAGACCGTTGACAAATCATTGAAGCTCAGATGATCGAGTTTCACGGCATCCGGATACTTCTTCGGATCCTTGTCGTAAACACCATCCTGATCAGTAGCTTTCAAGACTAGTTCAGCTTTTACTTTCTTAGCCATTAAGGCAGCGACGCTGTCTGTTGTCATCCCAGGTTTCAATCCACCCATAACCACGACCTTTCCTCGCGCCAAGAATTTCGCAGCGCTTCCGACGCTGGTTGGAACCACCCCGCAGCCCGATTCGCCTAGTCTTTCTGTGAAAAACTGAGCAAAGATCCTCGAAGCAGAGATCGCAATTCGATCTTGGGCTGGTTCGTCAAGGCCGATTTGTTTGCCGACCGCTATAAGCTCTCTTGCTAGTTTGCCGCCCCCGACGACGACCACAAGCTCGTGTTTCTTCTCTCTCAGGGCGGTCAACAAATCAGAATATTTCCTGATTAGGTCAGGATTGATGGGTGAAGCTATCACTGATCCACCTATTCTAAGCACAACGCGCATGAGTCTTTCTTCCTTGAACCTACTATACTGGAAATGCAGGTTAAAAATTCTTCACAGGAAACTCGTCAAATCGTTCTGGTTCTGCTGTTTTCCCGCATGAATCCGTATCGATGTGCCAAAGAGCACGGTCATGCCGTCGACTGCGGCGACAGTGGAAACACCTGTCTTACCCTGAATCAGCTTGGCTTCCTTCTCAGGTCCCTCGCGAAGCATGCTCATGCCAAGATGCGTCATGATTGCCATTTCTGGACGCACTTCATCAACGATTCTTACCGCATCATCCGTTGACATATGCCCCTCCCAAGGTTTACCTGAAGGTCGCATGACAC
>CAZHZB010000091.1:0-4220 GCA_964537045.1 uncultured Candidatus Bathyarchaeia archaeon
ATCGCTGGTTATCTCTTGCCTGAAATGTCCTTTCTTGCTAACCAACGTAATTCCCGCCAGAGGAACTTTCAAATCTGCACTTGATCTGATCGTGTCCCCTGCGAGAATCCCTAAACCTCCGTTGTATGTGTGAATGTTATTCGACAGCCCAATTTCCATTGAGAAGTAGGCAATTTTTTGTCTCATTAAGTAGGCTTCTGACTCAACCACTTTTCCAGGTCCCTATGACGATGATATTTCAGCTAATAATGAAGCTGCTAACTGATAAAGCCTCTCTGAGCGCGCGCAATTATTGGCTCTACATGCTGATCCTCTGGAGGTCGGTATTTTCTGAATCGATGGATTTGCATTTGAATCATCCTGTTGTCTTTTGTGTTTAAATTAATACCGCAATGTATGAGGCGAATCAAAAGAAAGAATCGAAGCCTATCTCAAAGTCGGCTATGAATGGGTCTGACAGGACAACAAAGGACAAGTCTATCTGAGGAAACGCTGCTAGGAAAAAAGATGCATATTTCGCGAAAACGTACCTATATTTCGCGGATTTCGCATTGAAGTTTTTTGATTATTTCCTCGGCTTTCAGCGGTTCTATCTTCAGAGTGTAAAGCTTGCTTGGTGTGCGCATCTTGAGTTTGACAACGTCTTTCAATCGTTTGACGGCACAGTATTCTGCGCGTCCGCTTAATGAGACGAAATGTTCGGTGTCAACGGTTTCTGTGGGCATCGCGGTTTGCACCTGTTTATGCATTTTTGGTCGGTATACGAGTTCTTATCTGTTTTGGTGCGCGTTAGGTCAAAACTCAAACTATACGGTTAGAAAAAAATGTGTAGTTAACGAATCGGTTTACGATGTTCCTGTTAGTGTATGAGGAGAGTGTAGAGCTTGAAGTGCATGAAACAGGTTAGGAAAAGCAACCATAGTAGGCATATCAAGGCTACTCTTTGAGGCCTGTGAAGTATACTCATCCTTCTCCTCTCCCGAAACGATCAGTAGTAACAGTCAGCTATCTGCTCAGGGAGTATAAAAGCTGAGAACCCGTGCATTGTTGAGCTCTACGAATTGCAATGCTCATGCGAGAAGGGTTTTTGCCTACATTTTTGACCAAGCGTGCGAGTATTTCCACAAACCTAACAAAAATCGAAATAAGTGAGAAAGCTGCTGGTCAACGTATGCCCGCAACGATCAGGAGACTAATTGAGTCGGATCGCAACGACATAGTGGAAATGTCTCGACACACTTGGGACGGACACGACTACCTGTCAGCAGTAGCCGACGAATGGTTGAAGGATCCAAAGTGCCACTTCTACGGCGTGGAAGCTGACAATCACATTGTGGCCGTGGGCAACCTGCGGCTCATAGAGGACGGACGAACTGGTTGGATGGAAGGACTGAGAGTTCACCCAGAATATAGGGGGAAAGGCTTTGCGAAGGAGATAACCAGATATCTCGTCAAGAAAGCTGAACACCTGGGTATCCATCGACTTCGCTACACGACGGCTGACGAAAACGTTGCCTCTTTGAAACTGGCCAAAATGGCGGGGTTTTCGAAAGTCTTGGAGATGGCTGTTCTTTGGAGCGTCAACCCAAGGACAGTTCCTCCGATTCAGGGCTATCCTGCAATTGAAGAAACAAGCCCAGCAACAACTTACAACCTGCTGAAAACCAACCCAGACATGATCCCTCACGGAATTCTATTCTACGACTGGAAGGCTCTGGACAGCAACCTTCAAAACCTTCAAGCGATCGGCAAGAACCATCAATTCTACACCTCGTTGAAAGATGAAAAGGTTGATTCGGTGTCGTTCGGTTATCCCAGACCTGAGCCAGGCCGAACATGGTGGAGTTTCACAATCTACGCCAATGACTCAGATGGCTTTCGGTCGCAACTCTCTCACAATATGGCGATAGCCTTGGAACGCGGGTTTAGATTGATCATGGGAACATTTGAAAACAGATTTGAAAAAACTCTGAGCCAAATGGATTTTGGATCTGAAGAGCAAGGAACGGCCCACATGATTCTGCTTGAGAAACAAGTTCAATCACACGAGCGGCAACAGGGAAGTGATCGAGCGAGCACGCATAGAAAATAGCCGCAATCCTTTTTTTGGTTGTTTTCAGCCCAAAAACACCCCTACCCCCCCTCCCCCCTAATGTTTTCGAGGAAGAAAGCGCGCGCCTAGAATTTCCAGCTCGCAAACCACTGGAGCGCATCTCTCCAGTATGACGGAACTGGCAGCCCAGAGATGACAGGATAGAAAGCCATGAACAGAATCACTACAACAGTCAGGTAGAAGAGTCCAACAACTTTTCCGTATCTAGTGTTCCAATACTTGTTGATGAAGTAGACGTTTGCTAATATCAAGAATGGGACGTTGAAGTAGAAGTAGTAGAGAAAACTGGTTCTTGAAACAAGCGCGTACGGAAGCCATTGGAAGAGGAACGCGGTCGCGATGAACAAGCAGACATAGTTTTTTCTTCGAAGTCCTTCAACAGTTACCAGAGCAATCGAGACGAGGCCGACCCACCAGACAGCCGGGTTTCCCATGGACACAATCGTCGAAACGTTGCCACCAGGCAGATCAGACACGTAAAACAACATAGGTCTCGTCATCAAGGGCCAAGTCCACCATTGAGACGAAAACGGGTGCGTCGCGACAAGTGTGGAATGATAATTGTACATATACCACTGCATCCGAAAGACCTGTACCTGTGTATGGCCAACCATTATGTATGGCAGATAAGTAAACAAGTAAATTCCTGCTCCTATCGCCAAGAAAACCACGACACTGAGAAAAGGGCGGCTGAAAAAGCCTCTCGCTCTCTCAGTCCAATTATTGAATCCTGGGAGCTCCCGAAGCCTGAGCACGAGGAGGATAAACATTTGTCCGAGAAAACCGAAGAGAGCACTCCACTTCGTTGAGAATGCGAGTGAGAAGAACACGATCGACAATAACAGAGGGCGAGTGGCCGTCTGCCATCCTTGGCTCAGAACGTTTTTGAGGTATGCAAAGAAGAAAAACTGCGAAACAAGCGAGAAGAATACGACGAAAGTGTCAAGCGTCGCGATCCTTGCCATGGTGAAGTGCATAAAATCAAAGACTAGCAGAAAGGCCGCGGCGAACGCGCCTATCCATGTTCCAAACATCTTCTTACCAAGCAGGTAGATCACGGGAATCATCAGCGTAGCTAACAGGACTTCCACGATTCGCCATCCAAAAGGACTGTAACCGAAGAAGAGAATTCCACCTGCAAGTATCAATTTTCCAAGAGGGGGATGAGTCCACTCATAAGGTTCTCTCAGGTTAAGGTAGTCCTCGGCAGTTCTGACATAATAGATCTCGTCAAAATACGTGCGCGACTGATACGTGGGTGGGCATTCAACTTTCTCCTGCTCATCTACGAGTTTCATCGGCCCGGCGTCGTCACAGTTTTCTCCCTTTACCGTGGTGATAACGATTTTCTGACCGTTCCCGCCTAAGGCTGATATTTCTGTAATCTCGGCTCTGTTTGAAGCAGTGAAGGCGAATCTTATGAATTGCGTCTCTTCGTCGATGCTAACATTATCCCAGCGGTAATGTCTCTCCATTGACACGCTTGATTTCAGGTTCCAGCTTCCAGGGTGGCCAGTGTAGACGTCGAAGTTGATGCTTCCATTTCTCACCAATACGTAGATTGCACTGACATTCTTCACGCTTCCAAAGTCAACATAGAAGATCTCTCCACCGTTTGGCTGCCAAGTGCTGAGTGGAACGTCATACTTGCCCAGAGCCCAAGTTGACATCACAAAGAAGGCAACGGACAACACGAGAATCGTAGTCAAGTCACGCTTCGCTACTGGCAAGTTGACTCATATCCTGTCATTGCTGATTTTGTTGAGCTCTTGTGTGTCTGACTGCCGACTGAAATTGCTCCAGCCTTCAGTTTCCTCACCGTTACTACGAGAGTGCAATCGAATGCTGCTATATCGATTGCGGTTGCCGCACGATACGTCATTTAGAGAGATGCAAAAACTTTTATGCTAACAACGATAAATCAGGTTCGGCGATGAAAATTGGCGAAAAGAAATGTTGATGCTTTGATCCTCAAGGCAGGTCCAACCGAAAGCGGAATTCCACCAACAACGTCCCCACCACCTGGGCCAGTTGGGGGAGAAGTAATACCAATCGACAAAATCTCATTGTTCCTGTCACAGTACTGGTTCCTGATAGCAATTCTGCT
>CAZHZB010000092.1:0-4199 GCA_964537045.1 uncultured Candidatus Bathyarchaeia archaeon
CCGGAAACCGAAGGCATTTTCAATAGAATCGATTGAAGCCCATTCACCTAGGACTTCATCCCACGCCCCTATTCTTCCGTCGGTTAACAGGGTGCCTGTAGAATCAGTGTACCGTCTGAAAAAAGTAAACCCTTGCTCGTTCAACATGAAGATTTTCCTAAGTCCGTTTTTCTCTACCTTTTGAAAGTCTGCTTCCACCTGAATCTCCTTTTTTCCAATTCGATACGTCACAACTACACAGCCAACAGGTTTTGTTTCAACGAAGGAGGTTCCGATTTGCATATTTCCTGCAAGTTTCTTCAGGGTCAGAAAACGTAGGGGTGGGTGTTCTTGGTACAAACGCGAAAGATGTCCGACAAGAGTGCGGGCTCGGTGGTTTTTCAGTTTGATGTTTCTGAAACTGTTTCTTTGGATCCTGTCCATCACAAACTCTTTCACAACCAACCAATGGTTGTCCTGTCTTGAAGCATGGATTCTGGAGGTTCCCGAAAAACAAGTCTCGTCTGAGTATACGAGGATGGGAAGACCGAAACCCGCACCCTCGGCCACAGTTTCTGCTTTTTTGAAGACTAGAACTAGACCTTTCTGCAAATCAGCAATCTTCCAATTGTGAGGATTCGTATCTGAATAAACACGAACGGCTATATCATCTGAGAATGGAATCGTGTAAAAGTTTTTTCTTCTTGGATGAGGACAAGAATCTCTTTTGAAGGACATAGATGAAACCAATCAAAGCCCTGCTTCTTTGTTTGGCACTCAGTCTAGATTCGTTTGGAGAGTTATTAAAGTTCAACGCGATCTCGCACTGATTTCTTACTCTGAAAACACAGGGGCGTAGTTTCGTTTGTGACAACGATTCTTCTTGATCTTTCAAAAACAACCTCGCAACTCATGTCTATCGCGGGCACATGTTTCCCCAGTAACCTAACACTTGACTTCATTGTGGGGCGACACGCCCCTCTAAGTTAAGCTCTCTCCGTTGGGGAGTTTAGCCCGCGCCCACCGTGTCCCACGTTTGGGTAAACCCTCCCTCATAAGCGTGGGCAAGCGGTCGAAGCTTGCTGCTTCGGTCGAGTCCGTCTTCGTGGATATGTCGGTGGGATTAGGAAAGGCTCGTGCTAGTCATCGCCAAACGACAAATGCGGGATGAAAGAAGTTAAACGTTCCTGTTCTCCACTCAATGCTTGCGTCGGATCTTGTTTATTTTGTACATGTTGAGTTCGAAGGCCGCTACTGGGTTTTCAAGCGTCCAGTTTTGCAGTACTTGTGGGTGTACTTCGCCGATCATTCCGACTTCTGTCTTGTCGACCGTCACTGTTCCTGCTCTTCCTTCTATGAAGCTCGGATGTTTCACTCCTCTTATTTGCCATCGCATACCAAGGTTCATCAAGAGAGCATCCAATATCGACTTTGCCTCAGTGAAACCTGCGTTTCCATGTGAAACCGCTGCTGCAAGTGTGTCGTCGTCTCTAGTCCTTGTCTCAGCTTTTTCGTCCAAAACCGTTACTGGACCAAGTTCAAAGATTTTCTGCGGATACTCAATGTGAAGGTTGCAGCTGAAGAACTCCATCAGACTCGGAAGCAGCCAACTCCTGAGGCACGTGAGAGTTTGGACTTTCGGGTTAGCTAACTCGACGGTTTTTTGTTTCTTCAGGTTCATCTTTGTGAATAGGCTTTGCGGGTTCGTCATGTTGTATGTGAGTATTTCTTGGAAGCCAAGTCCGATCATCAGCTCTCGCGCAGTGTCCAAGAACGCTTGTTCGGGTCGTGCTCCACCTGTTGTCGGTAGTTTTCTCCAGAAAGGTTTGATGTTGTTGTATCCGTAGGCTACTGCGACGTCTTCTACTATGTCTATGGGATGCATTATGTCGATCCTGTAGCACGGTATCTGCACAATTAATCTGTCTTTCTGAACTGTTTCAACACCGTAGCCCGCTTTGGCGAGTAGTTCTGCGATCTGTTTTGCTGTCAGGTCAAGGTCGAGTATTTTGTTAGTGTATCCAATTTCAAGATTCATTCTTGTTGTGTCAAATGATGGCGTGACTTCCGTCAGATTGTCTTCTTCATAGTGCACCGTTGCGGAATATGCCCTTCCACCTCTGTCAATCAGTGAAAGTGTGACTATCTTGAGGGCGTTGAGCACGGTCTCGTGGACAGTGCCCGTGACTTCGATGAGGATATTTCGGGTTTCCTCGGTGACCTTTCCAAGGTCATTCGAGTTTATTATCGGTGGGAACGAGAGGATTTTCTTTTCACTGTCAAGAAGCAATGGGAAAACGGGATGTCGACTTACGATTTCACCGTATTCTATTCCCTTGGGATGTTCGACAAGTATTTCCTTCAGATTCATTCTTTTCTCGAAACCCAGTGGGACGAAGCTGGCTTCGGTTGGTTTGACAACGGTGTAGCTTAGTGGTGGTTTCATAAGGTCAAGGTTGTAGAGTCCTATGGACGTTTTTCGCCTGTTTCTGCCATAAGTGTGATCCAGCTTGTCCTGCAACTGCATTATGCCGCGAATAACAGGATCAGTCATTTTCAGGTTTTTGACGATGGAACAGCCAATGTAGGGTCTGATGTTTTTGAGTCTCTTGTCAACGTAGACTTCGGCCACCGATTTGCCTAGGGAATAGTGTCTTAATCCCTTGTCTATCCCAAGAAAGCCTCGCAAAGTTCTTACTAGCCCTTCGATATTCCACAGATCAGGGCGGTTTGTATCTTTGATCTCTATGTTCATAATGCCTGTCTTTTCGTCGAATAGTTTCACTTCACCCTTGGCGAAAGCTAGGACTTCGTCGATTTTTTCAGAATCTCTCTTCAGGTCTATCCCTAGCATTTTTTGGAGTTCAGCGTAGTCAACGTCTATCGTCGGCATGTTACATCAACTCCTTGTTTCTTAGCCACTGGAGATCATGTGAGAAGAGTTCGCGTATGTCGTTGATTCTGGCTTTGATCATGAACAGTCGGTCTATGCCTAGTCCCCAAGCAATTACTGGCACTTTGATTCCTAACGGCATGGTCACTTCTGGTCGAAATATTCCGGAGCCTCCGAACTCGATCCATCCCAAACCGTCCTTGTAAGCGCTTAACTCGACACTGGGCTCGGTAAATGGATAATAGTCAGGCTTCAGTCTGAACCTGTCTGCTCCTGCTATTTCCTTAGCGAAAGTGACTAGAATTCCGAGCAAGTCTCGGAGGTTTAAGTTCTCGTCAATGACAATTCCTTCAACCTGATTGAATTCGCTCAGATGAGTCTGATCCAGCACATCGGGCCTGTAACAGCGGGCAATCGAGAAGTACCTGCCTGGAACCTGCAAATCCTTACTTACCAATGTTCTGGCGCTGAGGCATGTTCCGTGGCCTCGCAGAACTAGCCGTTTGGCCTCTTGAACAGAGTATTTGTAGCACCATCCTGTTGAACTTGTTTTCCATCCGTTCTCGTGTGTTTCTTTGACATTCCGCAGGACATTTTGTTCCGCACCTATGCTTCCATGCTTTGGAGATTTCACGAGGTATATGTCCATGATTTCGCGTGCGGGGTGATCTTGTGGAGTGTACAACGCGTCGAAGTTGAAGAATGACGTTTCAACGTTTGTGCCCGTCATCTCCTTGAATCCTAGGTTGATGAGTTTCTCTTTCACTTCGCCAAGGAAGCGGACGTATGGATGCTTCTTGCCTGGCCAAGTTTTGGCAACTGCGGCCTCTATGTTGTATTTCTGAAGGGTCGTATCTCGCCATTTACCGGTTATTATGAGTTCAGGCGTGAGCTGGGTTACTTCCAGTGTTGTCTTGAAACCTTTCCTGACGGCCGCTTTTCCTGCTTCTGTGAGTTCGATTTCTCTCTGTGTTTTCTCCTCGGCTTCAAGCAGTTTTCTGCCTTTCAACAAGCGAAAAGCATCTTGAAGATCTGGGCTGAGCCCCTCGACTACGACTTCTTCCTCTTCGTCCAGAAGTTTAATCAATTCCTCATCGTTGCCAACATCCGCTTTTCCCTTCATCCTCAGAATGCCTGCCTTGGCTTCAAGCGTGGCCCATTTCTTTCTCTGAATCCAGCCAAGCCCGATAGGTATGAACCTTTTCTCTAAGTTGGATTTCTCAACTATCTGGGCAAGAGGCGCGTGACCACCTGATGTTTCGAGTGCATTTGCCATTTGTCTTTCAGGAAGTCCTTTCTTTGCATACATGTTGCCTTCAGCGTTGAG
>CAZHZB010000093.1:0-4193 GCA_964537045.1 uncultured Candidatus Bathyarchaeia archaeon
ACTGGTCATGCCACAAAGACGAATCAGAAGACTGGCTCTACGGCATACCAATAGCGAGCAGCAACATAATCACAGTCGGCGGACCATTCGCAAACATAGCTTCCGAATATACTAACGACTTCACAGACGCGCTGTTCACTCTACCAAATTGGACTGGATCAGGCCTACAAACAGGGAACTTCTTCGCTACATCATGCTGGAGCAAGAACCTGTACAAAGGAACATACGCTGAGGATGGCACTCAACTGACAGGCTATGGTATGATATCGACAGTCCGAGACATCAACGGAACCGTGTGGTTCGTAGTCTACGGCTACACAGGACAAGACACATACTACACTACTTGGGCACTCCTGCACAGCGACGTGTTAGAGCTAGCATGGCATCTTATGCCTTCAGGCGTAACCACATTGATACTGGAATTTGACTACACGCTGCACCCGACAGACTACTGCTTCGTAACAATCAAGGAAGCACTTGGCACGATAAGCGAATTCGATGCACAAGCATGCTTCTTGGAACACATGCCGCGCCCTAGCGCACCACAACAGACAGCTGCACAGATTTGGCTGCCATTCTCATGGTGGCCAGAGACCTGGGTAACCGACAAATTCCCAACAATCCACAAAGATCCATAAACAAACAACCCCCTTTATTTTTTTCTCGTTTTTTCTAAATAGAGTTAACTATGTTTTTTGTTGGATCACACAATGAAATGTTGTAGACTTAGGACTCAAAATGAAAGCATTACTGAGCTAGAGGAACTCTGCAAACACTCGGCGACAATCACGGAAATTATACGCGCTGGTGAACAAGGATCTCTATAGTATCAAGATCCTTGAGGGCCACTTCTTCCCAGTTGAAACGCTGAGCATACTCTTTCGAGACTGCTTCGAGTTCAGCAAGACCATTTTCTTCGAATATCTTTACAATACTCTGTGCGAACCGTTCAACGTCTCCTACTCGGGTGAAAAAGACACTTCGGCATTCCCCAAAGATTTCGCGGAGCGCGGGAATGTCGTAGCACACAACGGGCACCCCTGCACCCAAAGCTTCACCGACGGCTAACCCCCAGCCTTCGAACCTGCTTGGAAACAAAAATATTTTGCTGGCTTTCAGGAGGGCGTACAGTTCTGCGTTTCTGCAACTTCCTGTCAATATTATGTTTGTTGACATGTTGTTATCTTCAATCAAATCTTCCAACTTGAGCAAATCAGGTCCTTGTCCCACAACTACAAGCTTAGACTCGGGTTTCCTCGCGGTTACCCTCTTCCATATTTGAACCAGATCGAAGATTCCTTTGTCTCTGGAAATTCTTCCCACAAAAATACCATCATACACTTTCTTTTCCGGCTTGACCTGCTCGATAGAATCGATGTCGACACCGTTTCCGCTCACACAAATCTTGTCTCGGGAAATGCCGTTCTTCAGAAGAAATCTGGCTGTATGGTTGGAGACCGTTATGCACATGTCAGATCGCTTGACAAAGCCCAGCATCATAGAAAACGTCAGTGCCTTAACAAACGCCGCTGAGCTGCTGAATCCCGCTTTTTTGTACACTCGGTATGTTGATGCCACGTTTGCCTTCTTGTCAAGTTCGGGAAAGTCAAAATGATGCACCGTCACAACCAACGGTACTTTCGATAAAGCATGCACAAAGTAGGCAACAAGCAAATTTGGAAGAGTATTGTTCGGGGCCAGAATGACATCTGGTTTCTTTTGTCGTGCAATAGATGGACAACGCACACAGGCCTTCACAACCCACAATACCCATTCGAGATAGATAGAATAGAGGCCTTTACCTAAAGCAGAGATCGGGTTGCTTATTTCGATCGTTTCGAAGTGAGAAGACCAACTGGAAACCAGTTTCGGGTTCGATTCGGCAACAATTACTTCCACATCTTTCTGGTTCCAAACTTTCAAGACTTGAAGAAACCTTTTTTCAGCGCCGCCGACAGCAGTGAAGTTCGCTCCGGGATTGAAGAACACGGCAAGAATCCGCACACTCTATCCTTCTTGCAGGTTTAGGCGCAAACTCGGCTACAACCTTCTGAGAGTGCTATCTAGGATTCTTAAGTGATTTTCGTCTGAGAATCTTTCTTCGACGTAACTGTGCAAGCGGTTTCCGATGGACTGCTTGTCGATGTCAAAGGCTTTCATGGTTTTCTCGGCAAAATCCTCAAAATCATAAGGCCGAGCCCTGAAGCCTGAGAATCCTGGAATCGCTGTCTCGCAGGGTCCTCCTCCATCATCCCACACGATAGCGGGAGTTCCACAGGCCATCGCTTCTACAGGTCCCAAACCAAAATCTTCCATAGGCGTTGGATAAGCATAAACATCTGCAACGTTGTACAGTTTCACAAGTTCCTCCAAGGGATTGAAGCCTAAGAATCTAACGTTGTCTTTCACTCCAAGCTCAGTGGCCAGAGCAACAAGCTCATCGACGTAAGCTTCGCTTCCTCGCGGAACCTCGCCTGAAATCGCGAGAGTAACTGATGGAAAAGATTTCTTGACGTGTACTAGGGTTCTGATCAACCAGTCCCAATGTTTGACTGCAACGATTCTTCCTGAAGAGAAAATGATTGGCCAGCCTAGCTTCTGACGCAGAGGCTCAGTTTCTTTCTCCTCAAGCTTTCTGAACGTGTCCGTGTCCACAGGCGGATAGCAAACCTTCGCATCGACACCGTAGACTTCTTTTATGCGGCGCCGGGTGAAATCACTATTCGTTAACACTGAATCGGAGTTGCTGACACCGAGCACGTCTATCTTTTTAGCAAGAGGCTCTGTGGCTTTGCCAAGAAGATAGACCGTGTTCCTCGTTCTGTCGAAACGCCAAAGCTTCTTCTCTTCCGGGCTCAAATAGAACATTCTCGGAAGGAAATGAATGTAGCTGATGTATTTGACGCCTCTAAGCTTCTTCTGCACATAACCGATCCACGGTCCTGGTCCGTAACCGTGACATATCAAGGCGTCAGCTTCCGCCAGCTTCTTCATCGTGACTGGTGCTAATGGAAGTGACAGCAATATTCTCAACGTCTTGGAGCGAATGAAACCGCTGCCGAAATACTCGTCAACATAGCAGTGGGGGTTTGAAGCAGGCTTTACCAGTGTCTTGTCTACGAATGCGAAGTAGCATTTGACGTCGTATCCCTCGTGGTGAAGCATGTCCACCTGTTTCAAAATTACGTTTTCTGCGCCGCCGCGTTCTGTGAAATGGCTGTACAGTATGCCAATTGGCACCCAAGCTGCACCTTTCACTTCCTATGTTCAAACCTACGTTTTTAAAGCTTTAGAAGTGAAGGTCAACTCTCACTCGTTATGCGTAGTGCGAGAGCACTTTTTGAGTCTTTGAAATTGGAGCTTGGGCTCGTTTTGAAAAACGTTTCCAAAGTCTCGCGATCGCAGAAAGCGCCGAACCGTAAATTGAGCGTTCCTGCAAAGCATATTGCTTGTAGATATCTGAGCCTGCACAAATCTTCACGTTCTCTCTTGAAGCCGCCGCTTCCAGAAATTGCTTCAGACTACCCATCCTCTCATCGCTCTTCAGCTGTACCCATGGATGTATGACAATCGTGACGATTTCATTGTTCCTTTCCAGAATGGATAACCATTTGTCGCAGACTTTTTCAGGACTGAAACCGCTTTCGTACAGTTTCAGATCGATTGACGCTATTGGCAACTCCATTTTTCCTTCGTACATGAAGGGAACATGCTTGAAACGCAATGGCAGCTCTATGTTGCTGCACCATTGGACATGAGTGTTTTCCAATATCTTGTATAGACTGTCATCTATGTGAAGTCCAGGAGATCTCCAACCCAAAACCTCTTTCCTTACACATTTTTCCAAGAGATCAACAGACCCCAGTATGCGTTGCTTGCGCTCAACCTCTTCCAGCAAGGAAAGATTCTCGTGCAGGTATCCATGGGCAGCAACTTCAAAGCCTTTATCCGCAACTTCTTGCAGCTTGTTCGGAAACAGTTCAGCCACCTTCCCGGGTATGAAGAGTGTTGCGGAAATGTCAAGATCCTCGAACAAATCCAAGATTCGAAAATCCTCTTCAGGCTTGATGTCTTTTGAAGAAACAACAGGAACGTCGCCAGCCCATTCATTTCTCAAAAGAAAATCGTCTACACTAAGAAAAACCAGTGTTTGAGGCCTAGACAATGTCACTGTCTCCCAAGGATACCAGAAT
>CAZHZB010000094.1:0-4171 GCA_964537045.1 uncultured Candidatus Bathyarchaeia archaeon
GAAAATATTTAAGTCTGCTGATTTTTCACTATAGAAGTTGCCGAATACAACGCTAATGATTTGACATTGATGATTCGCGGGAGCGTGTGTGACGATTTCAATAGAAGTGAAGCATGCTGAAAGGCGTCCGAACATGTCAGTCTTGGCTTTGATATCGTTTGCATGCTCCTTCGCAGTTTCGAGACTATTCACGCTTGTCAATCCAAGCGTGATCTTAATCACCTCTGGTTTCCACATCCACCATTTTTGGTTCGGCATACTCATGCTAGCCATAGGTGGCTGGTTGGGCATCAGCTATGATGAAACAAGGATCGATCGAATAGCAGCCATCTTCTTTGGCGCGGGGGGTGGGCTTATTGGCGATGAGGTGGGGATTTTGTTAACGTTTAGGGGAGAGAACTATTGGGCTGGAATCAGCTACACCTTTGTTATCGTATTTTTGGCCCTTGCTTCTATCTTGGTTCTGGTCAACAAATATTCTAGTGTGATCGTGAAGGAATTTGCCGAGTTTTCAGGAAGTCGGGGTGGATTCTATCTGGCTGTCTTTATTGAAGTAGTCTCCTTGGCCTTTTTGATAGACACTAACAACCCTCTGATCATCGCCATCACTGGCATAATTGCAGTGGTCGCCTTCTTCACAATTTTCTCCTTCTTTATCCAAACCATCAAGAAAAGATTACGTCGGAGACTGAGACGCAAAGAACCGAAATCCTAACCTTTGTAGAGCAACCTCACTTCTCAAGTGACAGGTTTGAGATTGTTTCGCCTAATTTCCGATGTGAAGACCTAATGGTCAGCCAAACTGAAAGTGAAAGCTGAGGGGCAGATTTTGTTCAGGACGCATATTTCACATCTAGGCTTCTTGGCGGTGCAGACTCTTCTTCCAAGAGTGATCAGAAGATCAGTTATTCTCACCCACTTTTCTTTTGGCACGATTCTCATCAAGTCTTGTTCGATCTTGTTTGGATCCTGGTTCTCTGTAAGGCCAAGTCTGGCTGAAACTCGGCGTACATGGGTGTCCACGGCTATTCCTTCGACGACGCCGTAGGCATTCTGCAACACTATGTTTGCTGTTTTTCTTGCGACGCCTGGAAGTTCCAGCATTTCCGGCATCGTTTTCGGAACTTGCGAGTGATACTTCTGAACCAGCATTTCTCCAGCCTTTTTGATGTTCTTTGCCTTGTTGTGGTAGAAGCCGGTCGATTTTATTTCGAGCTCAAGTGCAGACAGATCTGCGTTGGCGTAATCTTCAGCTTTTCTGTACTTCCTGAACAGTGATTTCGTTACGATGTTCACTCTTCCATCGGTGGTTTGTGCCGAAAGAATCGTGGCAACGAGGAGTTCGAGAGGGTTAGCGTAGTGCAGAGCGACTCCTGCGTCGGGAAATTCTTTCTCCAAAGATCCGACTACCTCAACGGCTCTTCGCTTGTTTTCGGCTTCAGTGAATTTCTTCATTCTTATCTCCAATTTTCAATCGTTTTGTCATGTTAAAAAAGGTTTACAAAAGGCTTTTACGACGTGCTCAGCAAGTTACTAGGTAGTGATAATCTGTGGAAACCAAACTCTTAGTCGATGGTAAACAGATTCCCTTGAACGAGTTCGTCAACAATATCCTGGGCGGAACAGTAGTCGGGGCTGTCACATCCCTGCGGGAGATAAGCCGAGACTGGAAAAAGATCGAGATAGAAGTGAAAAAATAGGACAGTAGCTAGATCTCTTTTTTCTAGCCTTTTGTGCTGATTTCTATTGTCGCAAACATCTCCCGTTTGGCTTTGCAAATCGGGCACACGTACGGTGGGTCTTCGCGAAACACTACATAGCCGCATTGTTTGCAGTACCACAATTTCTTCCTCACTTCGGTAGGCTGCTCTGCAGGTTTTGTTGCTTGTGTTTTTCCTTCCTCAGAGGAAGCGCTAGCTTGGCTGAAGGCGTATGCTCTGGCCTGTTTTTCGGGTGGTCTTCGTTCTGGAATGGGATTTATCGGTGTTTTTCCCTCGTACAAGTCTTTTCTAAGGTAAAGAGCGCAATAACAGGCTCCGTATTCAGCAACATCTGGATCCCTATAGTCACATGGGCACACAATGTCTCTGTCAAGCTCCAAGTTGCCTGAAGCAACTCTGCATGGGCAAGAGGGATAGCCATATCGTTCTTCATTCTTCTTCAATCCATCCAGCAGATCCTGAAGAAAGCTTGGGTCCGGATTCAGATAGTATCCGTACGTCTTTGCGTCAGCTTCAGCTCTCTGTCTCACTTTTTCTAGGGTGATCAAAGTTCCAAGGCCTTCTGCAGTAGGTCTTTGCGGAAGCCGAGTATCACAATCTTGTTATCAACAATTGTCGTCGGATAGCTGGTTTCGCCCCCTTTTTTCACGATATCGTCTCGGATTCTCTCATGATCTTGGGCACTGGCAAGGTCAACGTCAACAAACTCGTACTCTACGCCGCTATCGCTAAGGAATTTCTTCGTCATCTTGCACCATGCGCACGTGCTCAGTGCATACACAAGGACTTTGTGTTTGTTATTCTTGCCTGAGACCTTTATCTTGTTCATGTTTTTTCACTGCCTTTTTCCAGAAAACCGTTATTCTTATCCAGAATATAATTATTTAGCTTTGACAGGCAATTCTCCTACTGACGTTTTGGTTTCTTCAATTCGAAGGTTCTCGCAGGTCACCGAACGCGTTTAGAACAACTTCATTCATCGCTGGGTGAATGTGCATTCCTCTAATGATTGGCAAGAAGCTCCTGTCGCTAGTAGACATCGCATTAATGACTTCCTGAATCAGCATTGAAGCAAAGGGACCGATTATGTGTGCACCCAGTATTTGTCCCGATTTCTTTTCAACAATGACTTTAACGAACCCTTTTGGCTCGGCCATTGCCGCTCCTTGAGCCGTATCCTTATAATATGCTTTTCCAACCAGGATCTTATAGCCCGCTCTTTTTGCTTCTGCTTGCTTCATGCCCACCGAGGCGACTTGTGGGTTTGTGAAGACGGCGTGAGGTGCAGCAGTATAGTCGGCTTTCACTTTGTGATCGTGCATTGAATTGTGCCAGGCTACTTGGGCCTCGTAGTTGGCGACGTGTTTGAACATCTGTTTGCCTATGGCGTCTCCGAAGGCAAAGATGTTCTTCTTTCTGGTTTCAAGATATTCGTTGACCTTGATGTATCCTCTTTTGTCCAGTTCAACTCCTGTCTTTTCGGGTTTGAGGAGGTCAGAGTTAGGGACGCGGCCAGCGGCTACGAGCAGAGCTTCGGCCGACAATTCTCTCACTTGGTCGTCAACCACGCTTTTGGCTACTACCGTTTTCAGGTCGCCGTTTTGCTTGGCCTCAACGGCCTCGTGGTTCATGAGGATTCTCATTCTTTTGCTCATTTCCTCTGTGAGGAGTTCTGATACTTCAGGCTCTTCTTCTGGCAACATTCTTGGGTTCCTTTGAATGATTGTAACTGTTGTTCCCAGACTTGAGAAGAAGTGTCCATATTCTGTCGCGATGTATCCTCCGCCGATGATCACCATGCTTTTGGGCAACGTCTTTAGGTTAAGAACTGTGTCGCTTGTCAGATAGTTGATGTCTTCTATTCCTTTGAGTGGCGGGATCGCTGGTCGAGCTCCTGATACGATGAAGATCTTGTCTGCTCTAACCGTTTGGTCTCCTGTTTTCAGCGTGTAATCTGAGGTGAATTCGGCGACGTCTTTGAACCACGTTAGCTTTCGGTCGATTTCAATGGCTTTGGTCTGTCGTTCAACATCTTCTGTCACAACTCTGTGCATTCTGTCCATTATGTTCTGAAAGTTGACGGAGTCAAGGGTCGATTTTATTCCTATGTTTCCCGCTTCTCGGATTGTTAACGCAACGTCTGCAGGGTGTATGAGGATCTTTGAGGGTACGCATCCACGATTCAAGCAGGTTCCGCCTATGGGCCCAGACTCGATCAGAGCCGTTTTCACGCCACTTCCGACAGCGCTGGCCGCGATTATCATTCCTGAACCTGAACCGATTACAAGAACATCGAATTTTTCCATGCAACTGCCTCAGCCATTTCAAACAGTGATTGTGATTTAGTATATGTTCGATTTTCTTAAATCTTGTCCAAGACCAAGCATGCGCGTGCTAGTGACGTGATGTTTCTCTCTACATGGTATTGCGGAAAACTGCATCGCAGAACC
>CAZHZB010000095.1:0-4128 GCA_964537045.1 uncultured Candidatus Bathyarchaeia archaeon
GAGACAAAAATACATGCAAATCACACCTTTCATTCCTGTTGTCATAATAGCCATCATCTTTGCAGCGTTGTTTCTCCTGAGACGCTGATAATCAACAAGCTATGCATTTTGCCCATCCAGTTCCAGAAGCAGGGTGTATGGGGTGTTGCCAAAATCTTAATAGGAAGATGTCTTCCTTTTCTGATACAAAACAAATCATTTACGCAGAAAAGATTCTGGGAGGAAGCAGACGATGGGAAATGACGACATTCTTGAACAATTGAAAAAAGCAATTATAGAGTACGACGTGGATCAGGCAAAACACTTTTCCCAAGAAGCAGTAAGAGCAGGGCTGGATCCGATTGAGGTAATCAAGAAAGGACCGGCGCTAGTGCTGAAGGAAATCGGTGACAAATTCGCCTGTGGCGAACTATTTCTGCCCGAACTTGTGGCAGCAGGAGAAGCAGGGGAAGCGAGCATTGCCGTGTTGGACGAAGAAATCACCAAACGCGCCCAATCCAGAAAGAGCGTGGGGAAAGTCGTCATGGGAACTGTCTTGGGAGATGTTCACAGTATCGGCAAGAACATCGTTGCAACCATGCTTCGCGTAGCAGGATTCGACGTCACGGATCTGGGTGTCGACGTCCCAACAGAGGTTTTCATTCAAAAAGTCAAGGAGTTGAAACCGGATATCCTTGGGCTGAGCGCGTTACTAACGACGACAATGGATGAGCAGAGAAAAATCATCATAAGGCTTAAGGAAGAAGGGTTAAGAGACAAGGTCATGGTAATGGTTGGCGGCGCACCAGTTTCCCCTGAATGGGCTAAGGAGATAGGCGCAGATTCGGTCGGCCTTGATGCACAAGATGCAGTAGAGAAAGCCCTCAGACTCCAAGGCAAATAGTCAAGATCTGCGTCTGCGTGGGGCGACAGACCGTATCACAAAGGAGGAGAAGCCCTATACTTCGGCTTCTTTCTTCACTTTTTCAAGTATTTCATCTAGTCTTCTGCTGACATCCGGGGCCAGTGGCTCAGGTTCGTAATCTGCGAGAATCTTCTTGGCTCGTTCTAGAGCTCGGGTCTTGAAGTCTTTGGCACCTTTGGTAACCCAAGTCTCGTAAGAAGCGCGATCAGTCAACGGCGGATACCAGTAATCTCTCCTCATGTTTGTTCTCGTATGCTTTTCTGCTAGATAGTCTCCGCCTATCCCGACTTTCTTGATAAGATCAAACGCGAGCGTTTCCTCATTTACTTCAAAAGCTCTGTCAGTTCTGAGCACTATTCCTGCGATTTCATTGTGAAGAATTAGGTCTTCGGGAGCAAAGAGCGAGTGATTGTCTAGCGAGACTTCAACTGCTAGGTTGATTCCGGAATAGTACGAGAGCATTGTCGTGGCCATTTTCTCATAGCCAGCTTGAGCATCATCCAATTTTGAGTTTGTGCAGTTGCCCGCTCCGTATGGTGGGACGCCGTAGTATCTTCCCATCTGGGCCTCTGCAAGAGAGAACAACGAGAACTCCACTGCTCCGTGGGCCAGGTTTCCAACGCTCATGTCAAATGGTAGTGCAGACCCGCCGTACAGCACGGGTAGACCCTTCTTAATCAGCTGAGCCAGCGTGATACCGCTCAGGTTCTCAGCAGTCTGTATCGCCAGAGTGCCTGCCATCGTAATTGGCGCTCCCAAGCCGACCAACGGTCCAGAGGAAATAACCGACGGAAGCCCTTTTTTCGCAAATCCCAAGATCACAGCTAAGCTTGTGTCAGGAAACTGTAAGGGTGACGTAGGACAGACTACACAAGAGATAACTGGCTTCTTGGAAAGCTCATCTTCTCCACCGGCGACGGCTTCGCCCATTTCAATGAGATATTTCACTTCCATCGCGGAGACTGGTTCGGGCAAGTAGTGTTTGTTCATGTTTTTCAGAGTCTCTACCGAAGCAGTCAGCCCGCGCAATTTGGCTGGTAATTCCTGCGGGAGCACTGGGGTGCAGCAGATATGATAGAATTCCAGTGCATCAACAAGTCTGGCCATCTGTCTGCAGTCGTCGACAGTTGCTGGCCTTCGTCTCTGGGAGTTCATGTCAAGTATGTACGCGTTGTCCGAAGGGGACAGCATGTAGAAACGGTCGGTCCCCACTTCCATTCTTTCTAATCCTCGCGTATAGATGTCAAATTTCTTCGGTACATGTTTGAGCTCCTCCTTGATGAGGCTTTCAGGAATTTTGACGACTTTCTTTGCTTCATCCACTTCGCACCCGTTGGCCTTGAAAAGCTTCAACACTTCGGGGTGATCCATCTTTATACCGACTTCGTTCAGAACTTTCATCGCGGTTTCATGTATCTTGTCCTGATCACTTTCCTCCAAGATTTCCAACGGTTTCTTCACTTTGTAACACTTAGCCATGACCATAGTCTTCCACCCTGATGTAACAGAGTTCTTGTATTGATAGTTATTTAAGATTTTGAAGAAGCGGAAAGATGATGATCAGCTACAGATCCCAAAAAAAGCGCAACTCACACCACTACTCGTGCTCTGCAATCAGATCGTTCGCACCAGTCCGTCCAACCTGTAGATTACGTCATGAGATCCTTGAGCAGTTTGCCTACGTCTTCATGTGTTATGCAAGCCGCTCTGAACGGTCTCTCAGCTGTCGAAGGAACGTAGAACTGCTCAAACTCTTCAACAACAACCGATTCACCATACCCGACATCTTTCAGGGCTTTGAGAAAATCTCGTTGACCATAGTAATCCGCGTCGCTGCAGGGTCTGACGAACTGGAGGTCTCTGGCAACGCCCTTCAGATGAACGTCAACAATGTAGTCTGCATTTAGTCTGATGCCGTCAAGTATTTCCTTCTTTGTTTGTCCGAGATACTTGAACATGTTGCTGGGATCATACACGCATTTCAAGGCTTCAGACCTTACCGCTTTCGTCAGCTCGAGAAACTTCTGGGGAGTGTCAACAAGTCCCAGATGTTCAACTGCCACGTAAACATTATTGTCGTATGCGTAGTCACATATCTCTTTCAAACATTTACACAACGAATTCCAAGCGCGTTCTTCTCCCATTCCAACAGGTTTCACACCCGCTAAATCCTCTATGACCTTGCTGTTCAGTTCAACAGCGAGATCCACGCATTTCTTCATGTAATTGACGGCGTATCTTTTCTCGTGCTCATCTACCAAGTAGGCGAATTCTGTTGTTGCCAGCATTCCTCCGTATGCCCCTATGCCAGCTATCTCGAGATTCAGGTCTTGGACTAACCTTTTTAGTTTCTTCCTGTCTTTTCTTGACAAGTAGTCGGGATAACCAGCTTGACCGTGACAGGTGAATATTCCGCAACTATCGTATCCGATACTGGCAATTTCCTTGAGATACTGGCCAAGTGCCAGTTCAGGCGGTGCGAGAATGTCATGCTTGACTATAGACGAAGCGTATCCCAACTTCATTTTTGACTCCCTGTCATAGGTTTCTTTCGTCGGTATATGAAGATGTTGCAGAACTGCCCTCTAGCATTCCATATGACAACGATCAACCTGTTTCCCCAAAAACCTATTAATAGGACTCGTCCAGCAATGGACGATGTGACGAAAGAATGATAGATCTTTCCGAATACAAAATTCTTGATGAGCATTGTCACGCATTTCTCCCGCACATGGAAACGGCAAGAAACGTGAGTCTGGCTCAACTATTGCACTGGACATACGCACCAGAAGAGGAAAACACAAACCTCCTGTTATACAGGAGAGTCCTCAGGGAACTGTCAAGGATCCTCACGTGTGATTCCAGCGATGAGAAGAAAATTCTTGAAGCTAGAGACAACGCTTACCCTGCTGGAAATAGAGAAAAACAGATAGAATACGTGGACAAACTGTTCGACGACGCAAGAATATCATGGCTCTTCTTCGACACTGGCTACCCTTCATCACAATATCCAGATAGTTATGACGCTGACCCACGAAGCCTCAGCGAAGTCTTTGCGAAACAGAAGTTCAACTTCATTTTCAGACTGGACGACCTCATGTGGAGATTGTTCAAGCAAAACCTGCCATTCGATGACATGCTAGACCAGTATACACGCGGATTGCGCAAGGCCGTAAAGCAAGATGGCTGGATTGCGTTCAAATCCGCAAACGCGTACTGTTTCG
>CAZHZB010000096.1:0-4107 GCA_964537045.1 uncultured Candidatus Bathyarchaeia archaeon
TCTGATGCTTCTGCGGATTTTTATGGCTTCAAGAACGTCCATTTTCGCTTTCCTTCCTTGAGGTGCAGTCTTTCATGGAAGTTATTATCTCTTCGTGCAATATTGGCTCAGAATGATATCCTTTTCAGTGAGTGTGATTGGGAGTTGGGCTATTGATTTTGGATTCACAATTCTTTTGAATTCAGAGTCGAATCTTAGCGTTAGGATGACTATGAAGAAACATGCTTCTGAAAGGGTCCGTGGCAAGGAAAAAGAACCGATGTGCGGCTACTGTAAAGGTACTGGTCGCGATTTGTCACGGTCGCTCTGGGGCGAATTCATTTGCCCTGCGTGCGGTGGAACGGGAAAACGTGTAGCTAAACACGTACAAGCGCCTCAATGTTGAATAGATAGGGTTTACGCCATATTTTGAACCAAAATCTATTAAGAATACGCAACATAGCTTTTTGCGAGGTAGTTTTGTTGATCTCTGCAAGAGAGCTTCAGAGGAGAATAGACAGATTTCCAAGAGTTAGGCTTGTGAATTTGCCTACTCCGTTGCAGACGATGCCTCGTTTGACAAAAGCGTTGAATGGCCCGCAGTTGTGGATAAAGAGGGACGACTGTACGGGTTTAGCTTTTGGTGGTAACAAAGAAAGGAAAACGGAGTTCGCAATGGGAGATGCGTTGAGTAGAAAAGCTGACATTGTGATAACAGCCGGGCCGGTTCAATCAAACCATTCACGTGCCACAGCGGCAGCTGCGAGTAGACTGGGCCTGAAAGTCATTCTAGTTTTGAGTGGTGAAGAACCGAAGACTTATGATGGAAATCTTCTCTTGGATTGGCTTCTGGGAGCTGAGATTCGGTTTCTCCACGGAAAAGCCAAGAAACTGGGCAGAGCGCAGTTCATGGAAGAGATAGCGGAGGATCTGAGGAAGAAAGGACATGTTCCCTACGTGATACCCGGTGGAGCTTCCTATCCTCCTGGAGCAATTGCCTATGCGAACGCTATGCTTGAACTGTCTAAGCAGGCACGACTTAACGACTTTAAAATTGACCACGTCGTTCACGCTGCTGGTTCAGGTGGGACACAGGCTGGACTAGTTTTGGCCAACAAAATCCTAGGATCAAAAGCCGACGTTGTGGGAATTTCCGCCGAACCAAACCTTAAAGATGAATTGGTCAAGAAGACAATTGAAATTGCAAATGCGACTGCCAAAACGTTACACGCCGGCGTTGCTGTGGATTCGGATGACGTAATTCTAAACGAGGATTACGCTGGAGAGGCATATGACGTGCCGACTTCAGAAGCTCTGGATGCTATTAGCCTCGTCGCGAAGACTGAGGGGATACTGCTTGATCCCATCTACACTGGTAGAGCCATGGCTGGACTTATCGATCTCATAAGGCGCTGCCTTTTTAGGAAAGACGACAATGTTGTCTTTTTGCACTCTGGAGGGACACCAGCCCTTTTTCCGTACAAAAGCGAGTTCGCTCATACCACTCACTGTTGACGCCCAGTGATTTTCCATTTTGCTGCCTACGAATCTCAGCGTATCTTAGGCGTTTTTGTCAGTAGCCGCTTGGATGCTGCGTGAAATTGTGGAAAAGATTTATTAGAGTGGAGCTAGGATTGTCGGTGCGGGTCATGGAGACCCAAATTAGCGAGATTCAAAAAACCGAAACAAACGGAAAACAAATCCGTCTTGACCTTTTGAAAACCACAAACAATAGGCACAGACTCCTGCCTGCACCGGAACTGCACGCAATTGTGAAGATCGAGTCAAGTCTGCTGAAAGGCGCCAGAGAATATTTCGAAAAACAAGGTTTCAGCGAAGTCGTAGTTCCACACATGACAAAGGCAACAGGTGCATGCGAAAACATCGCGACGATGTTCGAAATAGACTATTTCGGACCCAAAAGATACCTTAGCCAAACCGGACAACTCTACCTCGAAGTTCTGACACCATTCTTAAAGAAAGTATGGTGTATCGGACCCAGCTTCCGCGCAGAATCCATGGTTGACGGACGACACTTGACCGAGTTCACTCTGATCGAACTGGAATTCACGGGAGACTTCGAACAACTCTTGCATCACATTGAAAGCGCAATATGCTCAATGATAGACTTGGCACTCAAAGAAAGCATCGAAGAGCTCACTTTTCTCAACGCCGACATAGAAAGACTAAGAAGAGTCAAACAACCTTTCCAGAGAATGACATATACAAAAGCTGTCGAAATGCTCTCAGACCTCGGAGTCCAATGGGGCGACGACCTCAAAAGCAATCACGAAAAACTGCTAGTCACTCTCACAGGAAATCAACCGCTTTTCATCACACACTACCCGAAGAACATAAAATTCTTCAACATGAAAGAAAACGATGAGAACCCAGCAGTCGTCAACAGTGCAGACCTGCTTATGCCTTCAAGCGGCGAAGCAGTCGGCGCAGCAGAAAGAGAGTACAGACACGAGAAACTCCGCGAGAGACTACTCAACTCATCGATGTTCAAACAGCTTGTCGAGAAAGGCGGAAGCATAGATGACTTCAAATGGTACCTCGAATTCTACGAGAACAGTGGAGTCCCACACTCTGGATGCGGAATAGGACTGAACAGGATCACACAATTTGTGCTAGGAACTGACGACATAAGGGCAACGACGGCATTTCCGATGAATAGGGAGTCAATTCTGTAAAATCACATCCCTTTTTTCTTTTCGTGGCCAATCTCGGATAAACCATTCGCATTTCATAGGCACACTTGTGAGAGTGCGGTTCAGAGGTTGAATGAGGCCCTGGGGGGTAGGGGTGTTTTGGTTGAAAAAACGCGAAAAAGCTGCGTATGCAAGGTGTGGGGTGGGATTTGCACCTGCGACCCTGTGGAGATATCACCTGCAAACTCCTTTTTCTCTCTGCACACACTGGAATTAGTGATGGCTTTGGTTTCAGAACAAACGTTTTAGCATGCGAGGACGTCTATTGATTCATATGGCGTGGTAGAAATGGACAAGAAAGATGGTGATGAGAAAGATGTGGACGAGAAGCTCATCAAGTGGAACGACATCTTTGAGGAGTTGTTGGTTGACGCAAAAACTCTCATCAAGGATCTCTCAGAAGGCATCAACTATGTTGCAGTATCCGCGCTCATAATCATGTTGATCGGAGGTGCAGCTCTCGTCGTAGGCCTTGACAGAGGAGAGATCAAATACGTCGCTGCTGGATTCCTGATCTTTTGTATTTGTTCTTTCAATGGAGCCCTGACCCTTCGTAAATGGTACAAACTGAAAAACAGGTATAACCGTCTTCAGTCTCTGCAGAAAGAGATGGAACATTAATAGGAGCGTCAAGAGTGGCTTCGCGCAGATCTCCAGATACTATAGCCTTGGAGCTTCTGAACTGTATCGAGGAGAAGGGAGAAGTCACAAAATGGGATCTCATCAAGGTTCTCGGAAATGAAACACAGTTCAGGATATGGATAGAAGAGTTCTTCCTACGCGAGAAGGTCCTCTTTGAGCGCCGAGAGAGAGGGCATTACTACTTCAGGAAAACAGAGCGAGGCGAGCTCTTCCATAAACTTCTGAAGAGCGGGAACCTAGTCAAACTTTTTGGCAGTGTTAGCGGAAGAAGACTGAAACACTAGAGCGTGACAGAGACAAAGATAGTTGACGCACGCTCCATTTAGCAACATGTGTAACGTTAAGCTAGTGGTGTTCCCATTAGATTTATTAACGTTACTGTCAATGCATAGAAGGTAAAGGGTGAGGAAAATGTCGGTTGTTTCGAAGCTTAAGCTGGAAGGAAAAGGCATGCTTGCAGCGTCTGTCTTCTACGCTGTTGTTGGGGCAGCTTTTCTGGTGTGGATGTTTTTGGCGAGTTTTCCGGTTCATCTTGGAATCATCGCTGTGTTCAGTCTGGTTGCGGCCTATGCCTTGATGAGGAAGAGAGGCTGGGCGGTCTGGTTTGTCTTGGTCTCTTTCTTTACAGCGACGACGTTCGCGGCCTTCATCATCTACGGGTTTGTCACAAGCAATCTCCTGCTGGGGTTGTGTATGGTAGCTTATCTTGTTTTGACGTGGGTAGTTACAGCTTACGTAGCGAATAAGAGGAGCAGCTTGCAGGATTAGGTTT
>CAZHZB010000097.1:0-1090 GCA_964537045.1 uncultured Candidatus Bathyarchaeia archaeon
ATGCGTTCAGCCACGCGTGAAGTGTCATGCACTTTAACTTCACGGTTTTCTTTCTGTTTTAATTCTCAAGGTTGTCGACCACAAGAGAATTGTAATTCCTGGAAGTCGCCCCTCTAATCACGGAAATCAGCGAGAGGGTCGAGCAAATCTTATATCAGACGCATCAATGAAAGCGTTAGGCACGTTCGGGAATAACGATGGTTCTGACAGATAGCTGTGGCCGACCTCTTCTCAACCTGAGACTGGCTGTGACAAAGAAGTGTAATCTGCGATGTTCGTATTGTCATGGCGAAGGAGAGGAAAGAGAGCCGGAACAATACAATGGAGAAATGACTGTCGAAGAGATAGTGCGAATCGTGCATGTGGCTGTAGATCTGGGCATTTCAAGAGTGAAGCTCACTGGCGGAGAGCCCCTCATGCGCAAAGACATCGTCAACATAGTCGGGAAGATCTCTTCAATTCCAGGATTGAAGGATCTTTCTATGACAAGCAATGGCGTCATGCTTGAAGCACTGGCTGATGAGCTACATGAAGCTGGTCTCAAACGCATGAACATCAGTCTCCCAACCTTGGACGGTGCTGTCTTTCACAAACTCACCGGCGGAGTTATTGAAGGCGCAATCAACGGAGTAAGAGCGGCCGTTGAAGCTGGACTGTGCCCTGTAAAGCTAAACATGTTGATTCTGAAAGGCATCAACGATGAAGCGGTACCTGACATGATCGAATTCGCCACAAGGACTGGCACAGTCCTTCAGTTGATTGAACTTGAACCCATCAACATGAGCGATTCGTTTTATTGCACAAATCATCAGTCTCTGGATCTATATGAAGAAGCGTTGCAGCAGAAAGCCATCAGGATAGAGACCAGAAGGTTCATGCAGAATCGCCATGTGTACTATTTGCCTGGCGTAAAAGTTGAGACCGTTCGCCCAATAGAGAACACAGAATTCTGTTTACATTGTAGTCGGTTAAGAGTCACTAGCGATGGAAAACTGAAACCATGTCTTATGAGAAATGACAATCTCGTAGACTTCCTGACCCCCCTAAGAAGGGGCGCGAGCGACAAAGAACTCGCGGAATTGTTCATATC
>CAZHZB010000097.1:1190-4076 GCA_964537045.1 uncultured Candidatus Bathyarchaeia archaeon
AAGCACATATGGTGACAAGTTCTACATGAGCCGATTGGACGCTTTCTAAGGTCGAATCATCATATTTCCATGATTCTCGCTTCATGTTTTGCAGTGTCAAGCAGTCCGACGGTTGCTTTGCCCGTCAAATATCCGCAGACCTCACCGGGATTCACAACCAACGTCTTGCCCTTCCGGTGCGTTTCCCCCGTATGACTGTGTCCGTACACAACAAAATCAAAACTGTTGCCATTGACCAGTGCTTCTAGGAGTTCTCTATTGCTACCATGCAACAGTGCTATTCTCATTCCGTCAACAGTGATTTCTGCAAAACTGTTCCGGATCTCCATGTTCGAGTATTCGCTGAACCTTTTCTTGAGAAGCTCGTGATCTCCGTCGTTGTTTCCGAAAACACCGATCAGCTTGCATCCTACTTCTTTCAATCTTGGAACCACGAATCCGGCAACATAGTCGCCGGCATGAAGAACGAGTTCAACGTTCATTTCGTTGAGTTTTTTGACTGCTTTGTCAATCATTGGGAGATTATCGTGTGTATCAGACATCAACCCTACCAGCATCCGAATCACCTTTCGGAGTATTGTTCGCTGTGGAAAATAAGGTATGCGTTGCTGCTTCTCTGAGTTCTAGAGTTGTGTTCTAGAGAATATTTCAGTTCCCGACATAACTAACTGCTCGAAACACGCCTTAAGAAAGTCCATGCTTCCTTCTATTACAGAAAACAGTTCTACAAGAGGAATATAGAAAATGAATCCATGGGGTCACAGTCCATCCGCAAAAAGACGAGATAAGCTTTTCATAATCGCCGAGATCATCGACATCGCCAGAGATGGGTCTTTGAAAACTCAGATTATGTACCGGGCGAACTTGAGTTTCACCCAGCTTAACGATTACCTCAGATTCATCGTAGGAATCAGTCTTCTGGAGAAAATCACGGAGAACGGTAAAGATATATACCGCGCGACAGAGAAGGGAATAGATTTTCTGCAGCGCTACCGCGAAATCAACGAACTTCTCAAGACAGAAGCAGAGACCAACTGCAAGAACGGAATCAGAGTTCCTCCTCCACATCTGCTTAGGAAAAATCAGAATTTGATCTGAGAACATATCCAATCTATAGCTCTTTTTGGAGACCCGATCGAAACGCGCGGTGCTGTTGCTACTGCTCTCTGGCCTGTCCAAGATATTCTTTGGTTTTCATTTTCAAAATAGGAAATTCGTCAAGCATCGCTTTTATGACTTGCCAACGGATTTCTTCGTCTCTGACAGAGCTCTTCATAAGTTGTCTGATATATTATGACACAGTACACAATATAAGCTTGACGGTAAATTGTTCTACATATCTCATTCTTAAAAACAAACGGGAACATGATTTTTGACAATTCCACCTGAACAATGCTTTTTATCTTCCACAAAGACTCTTGCTGTGAAGAGACTGAAAATGAAGGTCGACGCCATCCTCTTTGATCTATTCAACACGCTAGTCCTGATAGAAAACGATGACGCTTACTACCTTCCTTCACTAAGAAAACTCCATGCATTCCTTGTCAAGAACGATGTCAGGATCCCGTTCGAAGACTTTTTCAACGCGTATCTCAAAGTCCGAGATAAACTGTACGAGGATTCGGCAGAGAGTCTGGAAGAACCGCATTTCAACATCAGGGTGTGTCGAACTCTGCAGAAGTTCGGGTATAAGCTTGACGATTCACACCCGATAGTGACAGGAGCTACCCAAGCGTTTTCTGGCGAATTCGTGAAATACGTGCAGCTTGACAAGGATGCGATCTATGTGTTGCGAAAACTCCACGGAAAATACAAGTTGGGACTCATTTCTAACCTGTCCATTTCCGAAAGCGCATCAGAGATTCTCGACAAGTTCGGTCTAAGCAGATTCTTTGATGTAGTCTTGATATCTGGCGCGATCAACAAACGAAAACCCAGCCACGAGATTTTCGAAAGAGCATTGAAGGCTCTTGGTGTCAAAGCCGAAAAAGCCGTGTTCGTGGGTGACACTCCTCAACTTGATATCGAAGGCCCAAAAAGCGTTGGACTCAAAGCAATCCTAGTTCAGAGAGAAAACCCTGTGGCGCAATCGGCCAAATCAACGCCTCTCTACTACAGGATTCCGGAATCCAAGGAAAAAGTGTCGCCTGACGCAACCATAAGAAGCCTGAAGGAGCTGCTGAGCCTAGTTGAGGATTGTTGACCTCCAATAAACAAGACCTATTACCATTGAAAGAAACGTTTATATCTGCTAGACTGCCTTCAATGTCAGTTTGGCAATTAGCTAGCTCCGCAACTTTCAAGGCGGCGGCTCAAGTCCGACCCTAAAGGCGCAAAGTCGCCTGAGGAATGAGGTTTTGGCCTCCAGTTGCGGGGACATGAATGTGGACCTGACTACCGATAATTTCGTTAGGTCTGAATTGGGCTTTGACGTATAGTGGTTTATTTTCCCCTCCAAATCCAGTCGAATTTGCGGTTTAGTACATTCGATAAACGAATGTCTGGTTGTGGTCAATGTGGAGCAAACTCCGGTTGATCCTGCCGGACCCCACTGCTATCGGGATGGGACTAAGACATGCTAGTCGTGCGCCTCCTAGCCACGCTGGAGGCGCGGCACACAGCTCAGTAGCACGTGGCTAACCTGCCCTTGGGACGGGAACAACCCCGGGAAACTGGGGCCAATTTCCGATAGGTGAAGATCCCTGGAATGGGTTTTCGCCCAAAAGACGTTTGGGTCATGCTTTCAGACGTTGCCCAAGGATGGGGCCGCGGCCGATCAGGTTGTTGGTGAGGTAACGGCTCACCAAGCCTTTGACCGGTTCGGGCCGTGAGAGCGGTAGCCCGGAGATGGGCACTGAGACAAGGGCCCAGGCCCTACGGGGCGCA
>CAZHZB010000098.1:0-3994 GCA_964537045.1 uncultured Candidatus Bathyarchaeia archaeon
GTTTCTTCGGGATAAAGGTTAATTAGCCTAGTCATGTTTATGAGAGGTTGCTTTAGAACATCGGAGTCACGATGAACAGCAGAACTAGGTAGGTACTTGGAGGAAATACTCGCTTGGGAAGTGTGCGAAGCGAACAGATCAAACGTACAGCCAAGGAACTCGTCAAACGTTTCCCTGACAAATTCACCCATGATTTTGAGAACAACAAGCACATGGTTGCGATTCTGGTTTCAGGTGGAACGCCGAAAGTCAGGAATCAAATTGCCGGGTACATAACACGTTTTCTTGCTCCTGAAAAAACTGAACCGCTGATTGAGACCGACGAAGAAGAAGAGACTCAATAACCGTTAGAGGTAAGGTTCTCTCAGGGTTTGTGAAGAGACGAAAGAAAATTGATGGACCAGTACAGGAAAGGCTGGGCGCTTCGATATTTGCGCGAGGCAAAGGCGGAGCTTGAAGCTGCTAGAAAAATGCCTTACATGGCTCCAAGCCTTGTGCTAGAGGCTGTCAGGAAGGCTCGAAACGCCATCTACTACAGTCTGGGAGAACCTGCTTTTGTCGAAATCGTCGTAAGAGAGACAGCTGAGAAGAAAACCGGGGACATTGCTGATCCGGTTTTGAAGTGTCTTGTCGAGGTTGAAGAGGCGGTTCAGCAGCTTGGTCAACTTGAGGAAATGGACGGCGAAAGAGCGATGAAACAAGCAGACAGCCTGATACAATTGGCGTCTGATATAGTAGAGACGTTGACAGAAGAGAAAATAGAGGATTGAAGAAGCTTCGCCCGCGCGCGCAGTTTGTTACGTTTGATGGAAGATGGATGTTGACGAGTGCTAGCTTTAATGAGTTGTTGGTTGCATAAGCATTCAGGCTCCTGAGCAGTTTTTGGCGTAATTTCAGCCAAAACACCCCTACCCCCCTAGAGGGTAAGGCATCAAGAGTGCTCCTTTTTGAGACAAGCAATGGTGGATAACATCCTACTGTCAAATGGCCACTGCACAAAACTCATCAAAACTGACTTTTGTTCGACGAGAGAGAGAGTCACGTTAAACGCTGGGCGAAGGCAGCGACTTACAAAGCCATACGCGCTGGAGAATAAAAAATATTCAGTGGCGCCTAAGACGATGTCCTGTCTCAGGCACGTTGAGAGGCTTCGGACGGTGTGAAATCAGAGGACTTGCCTGATTGACACGCGCCAAATAACAAAGTTGCAAAAATGGAAACATACAAGATATAAGTAAGTCTCACAATTACAAAACCACTCGCGAGGACGCTCATCATGACCGAAAAAAGTCCAACACTAACGATGATTACATGCTCAAGTTGCGGAAAACCAATACCGCCTGGAGCAGAAGCTACCAAATTCCTCTGCCCGAACTGTGGAGAAATCCAGACAAGACGATGTGGCAAGTGTCGCAAGTTTGGACGCCCTTACAAGTGTCCGAAATGCGGTTTTATCGGTCCATAGAATTATTGAAGGCGGATTGAAGATGGGTTTTGTTGTCATAACATACAAGATATTTCCAAGCGACATCATTGAGGATTTTGGCCCGTTGAAGAAGAGAATTGAAAGCAACCTGCCAGAATTCGCCACCGTACATGGATATGGCGAAGAACCAGTTGCTTTCGGTTTGAAAGCCCTTCTGATCCAGATAAAGTTCCCAGAAGACAAAACGGGCGTGCTTGACGAATTCGAGAAACAGATCGAAACGATAGAAGGAATCAGTCAGGTTCAAACTCTCATGGTACGCAGAATCAGCAGGTAACCCTCCACGGGTTGCTTAAAGCATTTATGCTCAAGACATTTATATCCGAGAACTCTTCTTTTTCGAAACGTGCTCAAACTCACAGGAAGGATTTTCATTGAGTGAAATACAGTTGCGTGTCGGAGACGCAAGACAGAGAGATGTGGGCAGGGGAATTGCCCGCATAGACCAGAAAACGATGCAGAGACTAGGAATCTCAGCAGGCGATGTCATAGAAATCTGCGGCAAGAGAACAACGTCAGCAATAGCATGGCCAGCCTACAGTGAAGACCAGAACAGAGATCTTTTGAGAATTGATGGTTTCACGCGCAAGAACGCTGGAGTAGCCATAAACGAGTACGTAGTCGTGCGTTCAGCCAAGGTCAAACCTGCCATGAGCATAACACTTGCGCCAGTGGACATGAGATTGAACGTTGATGAAGATTTCACCAATTTTGTGAGAAACCGTCTGATGGAAAGAACACTCGTGGAAGGGGACACGACTCTAGTGATGATGCTGGGGCACGCTATACCATTCACAACTACAAAAACGCGCCCACATGGCATAGTCAAGGTGACTGCAGAAACAAAACTGACGATACTGAACGAGCCAGCACCCGAAGGGAAAGGATTGCCCAGAACAACCTATGAAGATGTCGGAGGCTTGCATGAGGAGATCCAAAGAGTAAGAGAAATGGTAGAGCTCCCCCTCAGACATCCCGAACTTTTCCAGAGACTCGGAATCGAACCGCCGAAAGGAGTGTTGATCCACGGACCTCCGGGTTGCGGAAAAACGCTGTTGGCGAGAGCCGTAGCAAACGAGTCTGAAGCCAATTTCTTCTCCATAAACGGACCCGAAATAATGAGCAAGTTCTATGGAGAATCCGAAGCCAGACTCAGAGAAATTTTCCAGCAAGCTCAGCAAAACGCGCCGAGCATAATATTCATAGATGAACTTGACGCGATCGCCCCCAAGAGAGAAGAAGTGACTGGAGAAGTTGAAAGACGTGTCGTTGCTCAATTATTAGCGCTTATGGACGGATTGTCCGGAAGGGGAAACGTTATAGTCATAGGAGCCACAAACAGGCCGGGTGCCTTGGACCCTGCTCTGCGTAGACCTGGAAGATTCGACAGAGAGATGGAGATAGGCGTCCCCGACAAACAGGGAAGAAACGAAATCATTCAAATTCACACCAGAGGAATGCCGCTGGCAGAAGACGTCGACCTCAAAAGACTTGGAGAAATGACTCACGGCTACACTGGCGCCGACCTTTCATCACTTGGCAGAGAAACAGCCATGAAGGCGTTGCGGAGGTATCTACCACAGATAAACCTTGAGGAAGAACGCATACCCCCGAGCGTACTGGAAAAGATGCAAGTGACAATGGAAGACTTCCTTAATGCGTACAAGGAGATCACGCCAACTGCCATGCGCGAAGTTTACATTGAAGTACCGACCGTTCACTGGGAAGACATCGGAGGACTCGATGAAGTCAAAGAAGACCTTAGAGAAGCAGTCGAATGGCCTCTTAAGACGCCGGAGATCTTTACGAGACTCGGCATCAAACCGCCAAAAGGTGTACTGCTTTTCGGAGCGCCCGGTTCCGGCAAAACGTTACTCGCCAGAGCAGTAGCAACGGAAAGCGCTGCGAACTTCATAACGATCAAAGGACCCGAAATCTTCTCGAAATGGGTCGGAGAATCAGAAAAAGCGATAAGAGAAGTCTTCAGGAAAGCCAGAATGGCTGCACCTGCTGTGATCTTTTTCGACGAAATCGACTCTCTTGTGCCACGGCGAGGACTAGGGTTCTCTGACAGTGGCGTAAGTGAGAGAGTCATAAGTCAACTGCTGACCGAGATGGACGGCATCGTCACGTTGGAGGACATAGTTGTTATCGCAGCGTCTAACAGACCTGACATGGTTGATCCGGCTGTACTGCGCCCCGGAAGGTTCGACAGACTGATTTATGTGCCGGAACCTGATGAGAAAAGTAAGCTGCAGATTTTCAAGATCTACACGAAGAACATGCCCCTCAAGAAAGATGTAGAATTATCGCAGTTGGTAGCCTCTGCCAGGTACTATTCAGGAGCAGACATCGAAGCATTGTGCCGCGAAGCTGCAATGGTTGCGTTGCGAAAAGACGTTAACACCAAAGAAGTTGCAATGGAAGATTTTGAGGAAGCCAGGAAACGCATTGGACCCTCAGTAACGCCTGACATGGAGAAATGGTACAAGAGCTTCATGCAGCAAG
>CAZHZB010000099.1:0-3981 GCA_964537045.1 uncultured Candidatus Bathyarchaeia archaeon
AAAGTTGGGATTGAAGTTAAAAACTAATTAGCACGTAACTCCTTCTAGCAGCATGATTGCCGTGTGAAAAAATGAAGGGCAAAGTCATCATCATAATGGGCTCAGAGCGCGATTTGGATTTCTGTAACGAAATCGCTAAACATCTCAAATCTCTAGGTCTGGAATATCTGTTACGTGTTGGATCAGCGCACAAAACCCCTGAGAAAGTGTTGAAGATCATTAAGGAATATGAAAAGCAGAAGGTTGTGTACGTCACCGTTGCAGGAAGATCCAATGCGCTGAGCGCCTTCGTCGACGCCAACACCACGAAACCAGTGATTGCCTGTCCACCATACTCCGAGAAATATTCTGGCGCAGACATCTACTCCTCCTTGAGAGTTCCGAGCGGAGTCGCTTCAGTCGTCACGATCGAACCCGAGGGCGCCGCACTGGCAGCAGCAAAAATGTTGGCAATTCAGGATGAAGAACTGGAGAAACGCATAAGCGACTATCAGCAGTCAAAGAAAAGAGACATTGAAAAAGCTGACGAATCAACAAGAAAAATGAGTTAAGTGAATCTTTCATGGGCAGCGTAAAAGATCTTGAAATTATCACCAAACCAGCCCGAGACAAGATGGGCGTAGGCCGATTTCGGTTCTCAGACAGGTATTCGGTTTTTGACTGGGGCGAAATGCCAGATCTAATCGAGGGAAAAGGAACTGCACTCTGCCTCATGGGCGCGTACTGCTTCGAAAGACTCGAGGAAAGAGGCATCAAAACACATTATCGCGGGCTCGCCAGCGAAAATGGGAAAGTCGTGAGGGTTCAGGAATTGACCAGGCCGGTTGACACAATGGAAATAGACCTTGTCAACGTCTACAAACCCAACGCGTACGTGAAGGATGCCAAGCTGCAGTATGACTACGGCATGTACACGCCAAACCTGACGAACTTTCTCATCCCACTGGAAATCATCTACAGAAACGGGCTACCCGAAGGCTCATCGGTCTTCAAACGTCTGGAACAAGGACAGCTGACAATTCAGGAGCTGGGACTGAACCGTTACCCGAAAGCCGGTGATCGACTGTCGAAACCCATCTTTGACGTGAGCACAAAGCTTGAGGAAAAAGACCGCTACTTGAGTTGGAAAGAGGCACGAGAAACCGCAGGTTTGAGCATTGAAGAAGTTGAAGAAGTCAGAGACCTTCTCTTCAAAGTCAACAAGATCATAACCCAGATGGCGATGAAAGCCGACTTAGAAAATGAAGATGGAAAGATCGAATTGGCCTTCAACCCTCAAAGAAGACTGATGGTTGTCGACGTCGTCGGAACCTTGGACGAATGCAGGTTCACCTTCGAAGGATTGCATGTAAGCAAGGAAATAGCGAGGCAATACTACAGGAAAACCAGTTGGTACAAAGATGTTGAAGAAGCAAAGAGAAAGGCGGAAGCTGAAGGAATCAAAGACTGGAAATCAATATGCCGCTCTCAACCGCCAAAACTGGACCCAGAATTGCGGAGTGTAATCAGCAAAATGTACATGGCCGCTGCAAATGAAGTAACTGAACACAAGTTTTTCGAGGTTCCGCGCTTGGCTGACGTAATCGATAGATATAAATCACAAAATAGATAAGTGAAAATGACCTTCTGATGAAAAAAATCGAAGAAATAGTGAAGAGTTACGATCCGAAGAAGCTCCGAATCGGAGTCTTAGGATCACATTCTGCACTGGAAGTTGCCCACGGGGCGAAACAGGAGAATTTCGAAACCGTAATCGTGTGCCAGAAGGGTCGCGAGAAAACCTACACTAAATACTATCGCAACCTGTTCGACCATGTGATGCTTCTGGACAGTTTTGCAGAAATAGTTGAAGAGAAGAACCTGCAGAAGCTGAGGGACCTGAACACAATTTTCGTTCCCAACCGATCCTTCTCAGTCTATGTGGGATACAAGAACATCGAGGAAAAGTTCGCTGTCCCAATGTTAGGGAACAGATACATCCTCAAAACTGAAGAGCGTAACACGCCTAAGAACCAGTTCTACCTTCTAAAGAAAGGCGGTTTATTGACACCCAAGATGTTCAATTCACCTGGAGAAATCGACAGACCAGTCATCGTGAAGGTCCCCGAAAAGAAGCGAAAAATCGAACGCGCCTTCTTTTACGCAAGTTCACCTGCAGAGTACACGAAGAAAGCAGAAGAAAGAATCAAACAAGGACTCATAAGCCGCGAAGACTTGGAAAAGTCTGTCATAGAAGAATACGTGTTGGGCGCCAAGTTTAACGCCAACTTCTTCTGGTCGCCATTGACGGACGAAATCGATTTTCTCGGGTTCGACAAGAGGATTCAAACAAACTTGGACGGAATATTAGATTTGCCCGCTGAAGAACAGCTCGAGTTTCACGTACCCGTCCAAAACATAGAGATAGGACACATGGGAGTAACGATGCGTGAAAGCCAGCTGGAAAAAACCTTCGAAGCCGCCGAGAAGTTTGTGAAAATCTGCAAGAAAGAGTACCCACCAGGAATGATCGGACTTTTCTCCTTGCAGGGCGCGGTTTCAAAGGACATGGACTTCTACGTGTTTGACGTGAGTCCACGAGTGCCAGGATGTCCCTGTGTGGAACCAACTTCACCGTACATGGAGTACAAGTACATGATGCCAGTCGGTCCAGGCAGGAGAACGGCCATCGAAGTCAAACGAGCAGTCAAGGAAAACAGGCTCAAGGAAATAGTAACTTGATAACTCCAAAGAAAATCTCCAGAATACTCGACGAGTACGATCCGAAGAACTTGGCCATTGGTACATTGGGTTCTCATTCTGCGCTCAACATCTTCAAAGGCGCAAAGGAAGAGGGTTTCAAAACAGTCTGCATCTGCAAAAAAGACGATGTGATAATGTACAAGAAGTTCCCGTTGGCTGATGAAATCATAATCGTCAAGAGTTTCGCCGAACTGCTTAGTGAGAAGCTTCAAGCTAAACTCCGCGAACTGAACACGATTCTGGTTCCCCACGGCTCATTCACCGCGTACCTGAGCACTGAAGAGTTGACAAATGACTTGTACGTACCCATGTTCGGAAACAGGCAGCTTCTCCACTGGGAAGCCAGTCGCACCAAACAGGAAAAATGGTTGCGCGATGCAGGTCTCAGGCTGCCAAAGACATTCAAAACCCCCGAAGACATCAGTGGTCTCGCAATCGCGAAGTTGCCTGGAGCAAAGGGCGGAAGAGGTTACTTCTTGGTAAGTTCCGTCGAATCTTTCGAGAAGAAAGTAAACGACATGATAAAACGCCGATTGCTCACAAAGGAAGATGTTGACAGGATTCATCTGCAAGAGTATGTCTTAGGCGTGAACGTTTACCCGCACTATTTTGCCTCGATAATCAAAGATGATGTTGAGTTTTTGGGCGTTGACAGACGTTACGAGTCGGCTGTCGACGCTATCGGAAGGATTCCGGCGAGTGAACAGCTTGAGATTGGAATCAATCCGACGTACACGATTGTAGGCAACATTCCTATTACGCTTAGAGAATCATTGCTTCCTGAACTGATCAACATGGGGGACAACGTGATGAAGAAGGCCAAGGAACTTGCGCCTCCAGGAATCATCGGGCCCTTCTGTTTGGAAACAGTGATCACCGATGACTTGAAGATCTATACTTTTGAGATTTCAGCGCGAATCGTTGCTGGTACAAACGTGGGAATAGGAACTTCACCCTATGCTTACTTGAAGTATGGAAAGGACATGTACACTGGCAGAAGAATCGCCATGGAAATAAGGGAAGCGCGTGAAAAAGATCGGTTAAACGAGATACTTGCTTGATCTAGTTTCTTTCTAGCGGACACTTCTAGAATCTTGTTCTATTATTTCCTTACATACGTGGTTATATGCCGTTCAGGGGCTTTTTTCTCTGGCGGGAGAAGGGAGAATTGGCCGAGTCTTGCGGCTGGGTGTTCGTTGACAACGTGCCCTTAATCTACGACAGACGACGGGTTGCGAG
>CAZHZB010000100.1:0-3965 GCA_964537045.1 uncultured Candidatus Bathyarchaeia archaeon
CAATTCACAGGAGTTTGGTCGTAGGTCCATTTTCTGTTTTCTGCCTCGTCCCTGATTTCATCATGTACAATCCGATCAGCAGGAAGGTTACCGCACCTGCTATGGGTGGAACCCAGCTTCCCCAGGAAAAATATGCCGTCTGAGATGAAACGGAGGCTAGCAGAATGTACCAAATCGTTGAGAAAAGAACCATTGATGACATCCCAAGGATTAGTAAGCCAACCCAGAACACCGCAGTTTTCTCGCCTCTGAACATTACGGTCTCTCAACACTATGGTCCAGAGAGCACTTAAGCATAGTCTTAATTCTGGTTTTCGCCGCCTAAGCTCGCTCGATCGGAGAACTGTGAAGGGCTAGAAATGGTGTTCTTCAGTTTCTTACGTGCATTTGTGATGTACCCCGAGTGTCCGGTCATAAGCGTTTGAGGACGCGTTCTTCCTATCTCCACCTGCATACCGCGCATGAGACATTCAACGGTCTCGATGTCTGTGAAGTTGTTTTCCCTTAATGCATCGACAGTCCTGACAACTTGGTCTATCGTGGGACTGAAGGAAACTATCGTTCCGCTCGGTCTCAGAGCGATGTATGCGTGGGGAATAACAAGCCATGGAACTGCTAGGTCTAGGATAACGGCGTCCACGCCTTCCTCGTCTATGCCAGTTGTGACGTCCTTGTTCTTCAGTTCAACAAAATCGTTGAGCCCCGCCCTCCGAAGGTTCTTTTCCGCTGTCGCGTGAAACTCCTCTCTGATTTCGTAGCTGTAGATTTTTCCGTTCGGCCTGACGTAATGAGCCAAGGCCGTGGTCATCGCTGCGGTGCCAGTTCCAGCCTCGACGACGCGGTTTCCAGGACCTATTCCACTGAACATCACTATCAGTGCTATGTCCTTAGGATACATTATCTGCGTTTGTCTCGCGCACTTCATGATGTAGTCGCGGAGGGTAGGTCTTAATGCTGTGAATTCAAAACCCAAGCTGCTCGTGGCGGTTGAGCCATATTCCTTTCCGATCACGTCATCGAGCTTCACAAAACCCTTGTGCGTGTGAAAGCTCTTGCCTTTTTCCATCTTGACCATGTAGGTTTTCCGCTGACTCAAACCGAGAAGTACGTATTCGCCTTCTGAGATCACTTGATCTGTCAAGTTATCCACTACGGACTGTACTTGAAGGGATGTTTCGAGCGATCTTTGTTTTCTATGAGCTCGTCCATGGTCGGCCTGCCTTCCATTGTTTTGCGGATTGCGTGACGCATCGCTTTGTAGTTGTTGATGTAAACCCTTTGCCTGTCGACGGCGGTCGGATGAACGAAGACGTTTGCGATGATGAC
Source organism: uncultured Candidatus Bathyarchaeia archaeon (assembly GCA_964537045.1). GTDB lineage: Archaea > Thermoproteota > Bathyarchaeia > Bathyarchaeales > Bathycorpusculaceae > DASPPK01. The sequence continues at coordinate 1,327 of CAZHZB010000100.1, forward strand.
TAGTTCATCAATTGCGGACTTCGGAATTGTGCCATCTGCCACACTGTCAACGACGGCCTTCGCGACCGCCGTCTGAGCTGGACCGTAGATCATGCTTGCCTGACGCATGCTCGTAATAGTGACAGTCGGTACGATAAGGGTCACTGGTTTGACTGAGAGGTTTGGCTCCAGAATTGCCAACATCGGTTCGTGCCCTGTCTGCGTCTTTGCTCCAGTCGTGACAAAGGTTTTTGCAGTCGCAAAGGCTTGACCCACAGGGCCATCGTTCTTGCCGATGAGAAGGTCGATGTGCGCTACTTCCGCGCCTTGTCCTGCCAAAGCTTCACCAACGCGCAAGTTGAAGTCTTTGATCACCTGAGGCGTCATGTCAATTGCCATGAACCGTTCTTCTATTGGTTTCTCGCTTATTTCAAAGGTTATTGCTTTAGGTTGTATCTTCCCAATCTTCTCCAAGTCGAGGCGGAGTTCTTCTCTCGATTCGTACGTCAACTCTCCGCCGACGCTGAGAGGCTTCCGCACTGGACCAACTTTGATCTTCATCATGTTAAGGGCCTCCTTGGTCCCGACTGCGCCGCTCCCCGCGATTATCCTTGCTATCTTTTGAACCTTGTACTGCAGTTCGCGAGCTTGTTGAAGTTCGCCTTTTTTGACGTGGTTGTAGATCTGAATCCAAACGTCGGCGATGACGTTGGCGCTTGCGAGTATCGCACCTGAACAGCCGGCGGCTAATCCTGCAACGACAACTTCGTCGTGTCCGCACAGCACGTTGATCTTGTCTCTCACTTTTTCCAGAACGGCGAGTATGAATTTCAGTTGCCCACTGCTATCTTTTACACCAACTATGTTCGGAATCTGGGCAAGGTCTTCAACCATTTGCCAAGGCAGATCCAACCCCGTGCACTGTGGAATATTATACAGGATTATGGGCAAGTCAACTTCACTCGCAATCGTACTGTAGTGCTCGTAAATTCCACGATCCGCTGGCTTCAGGTAGTAAGGTGTAACGATCAATGCAGCAGTCACACCAGCATCCTTTGCATACTTTGTCATTTCTACCGTCTGGTCTGTTCCGCTTGAGCCAGTTCCGGCTATGACCGGGACCCTTCCATTGACTTGATCAACCACTATTTTGATGACCACCTTCTTTTCATCATCGGTCATGTTGACAAACTCGCCAGTTGTTCCGCATGGAACCACTCCATGGACACCCATTCCGATACAATGGTCAACTAGTGCTCGCAATCTCTCCTCGTCGACGCTTTTGCCATCTGCAGTAAAGGGCGTAACCAAGGCCGGAAGAATTCCTTCAGGTTTAAACATGAATAGTCTCCACTTTCTAGTCAATCATCGCTCTTATATTAATTGAGTTCCGATTTCCTCGAAAAGACTGAACTCTTCTCTCCGAAAACACTATAAATGATCCGCCCTGAACAAGTATTCCATCTGAGAGGTTGATTGTTTTGGTCGATCCAAGAGCCGAATTGCGAATCAATGAGGATAACTTGAAAGAGATCAACAAATTCTTGCTGAAGAAGGATAACCCCCTCGTTAACAGGCTACTTGAAATCGTCGACAAGTATGGCGGCGTGAAGGAAATAAACAAGAGAGCAAATGATGCTCGCAAGATTGGCAACCTGATGAATAGGCTCGAGAAAAAGAAATCGCCATTCACTAAGGACCTTGAATGGTTGGGCAAGCAGCGCGACAAAGAAGTCTTCATTAGTGTATCCGAATACAGGAAGAAGATCCTCGGGAGAAAAGCAGAATCAACCAAGTTTGATGAATCTTTCGCCGTCACTCTGGAGATCAGCGCCTTCAACTTCTTTCCATGGCTAATTGAGGAAGCCAAACAGGCGATCAAAAAACAGGAACTCATGCCAGGACGGTACATCCGCGTGCGTTCCATGAAAGAACAGCTGGAGGACGATGACGTCCTTGCCTTCGCCGCGTCGATGCAGATCATCGGAGCCTCTTACGTGCAGACCCTTGATACGAAAGGAACTCTTCCTGGGCTAGACGGCAAACCGATCAACGTTCACTTGGGTGGACCCGAAACTATTACTGGATATTTCGGAGGCGTGGGCGTACCGAACGAATATTCTTTGAAGTGGGCCGACGAGTTCCTGCATTACTACACCGAGTACGGTCTTCCGGAGGTTTTGAACACGAACTCTGGAACGGTGTTGTTGGGATACTGGCTGCGCAAACTAGGCATCGACATCGAATTCAAGATATCAGTCTTCTTGGGAAACGATAATCCGTACTCCATTCTCTGGACTTTGATGACCGCAAAACTCTTCAGCAGAGAAGACGGGTCGACACCCCTCATCGGCTTCAACCTCTCCAACTCTGTCAACAACGAAACAATCGAACTAGCCGCTTACGTGCGAGACGCGTTCGACTTTGAGAACGTAATCCGTATTGAGCATCACATAACAGAGGCGTACAAGAGCATAGTTCGGCAACCCTATGATCGAACTGATGAGCTTATGAAGCTTGTAGACCATGTGAAGAACATCGGCGCCAAGCATGAGGGCGGAATCCCCGAGACTGAAGTCAAGCGAGATCACCCATCTGACATCCTTGATTACTTCATGCCCAAGAAAGACATAGTCGCAAAGGGACTAATGCCGCGATTG
>CAZHZB010000101.1:0-2672 GCA_964537045.1 uncultured Candidatus Bathyarchaeia archaeon
CTGTAGTGTGGTCTTCGGCCATGTCAACCCGGGAAAGCTGGTAACCCCACTTCAATTGATCTTTCAGTTGAGAGGAAATTCACCCAAACCTTATAACTGACCGATAATAGTGTGTTGCGAAGGTGAGTTTGTGAGCATAATTGCGGCAATGTTGGGGATTCAGAACCAAATCGGCCAAGGACTCCTTGGCGACAGTAGCATAGGCTGGATTATGAACGTCCTCTTCTACGTCATATTTGTCGTCTTCATCTTCTATGGAAACAGAATCCAAACCTACGTTATGATCAGAGAGGTTGAAGGCTCACTTTACAAGCTCAAGTACATCAAAGAAGAAGGCCGTAAAATGGCGGTGGAGACAATAAAAGAGGTCGGGAAACCTCAAACCGATCCCACTGCCAAAGTGGACAGGTTCCTGGAGTACTTCACAATAGCTCCACAAACACTAGATCCTGCGGGAGTAGTATGGAAGCTTGAACACATCTTAGATGTCAGGGACGAACGCCTCAAGGATGAAGTCAAACTGATGGCTCCGGCCGCAGATGAGACTCAGGCAAACAACTTGGAGAACACTCTCGAAGCCGCAATGGCTCTGAACTTCATCTACAAAGTGATAAGACACTTTTACCTGCTAGGTAAGAAAACCCTGAGCCTATACATCATCATGCAGATACAGATGATTCTACCTATGATCATGCGAGAAGCAGAAGCCTACGCCAGCGCATTGAAAGCCTTTGCGTTCGGTCAGCCTATAGGCGACGGCGCGGGCGCGCTCGTGGCGGCCAAGATCATGCACGGTTACGAAACAAAGAAGATCGAGAAGGACTGCGTGGTTTCAACCGTTCCGTTTGAGGGACGTACAGCCTTCGTAATAAAAGCCGAAGGACCTGGAGGAAACGTGGGCAAACCAGGCGACGCAATAGAACACGTCATCGAGGAAAACAATGGACAAATCGCCATGGTCGTAATGATAGACGCCGCTCTGAAGCTTGAAGGTGAAGGACTGGGAGAAGTAGCTGAAGGTGTAGGAGCAGCCATTGGGGGCCCAGGCGTTGACCAGTACAAAATCGAAGAGAAAATCCTCAAGTATCACATCCCAATAAACGCCGTGATCGTGAAAGAAGACACGGGAGATGCGGTTTCGCCTATGCGCAAGGAAATCTTCGACTCAGTCAACACGGTGATCGACAGGATTAAAGAAGTTGTCCTGGAAAGAACCAAAGAGGGCGATAAGATAATAATAGCCGGCATAGGCAACACCATCGGAATTGGACAGTAGGAGATGAATGAAATGAGCGGAACTCAAGCAACAGCCCCAACAGCCAGAATCTCCACATTTCTGCTTCTAGTGGTTTTCTTAACACTCGCATTATCGTTCGTAGCTCTAATATTCGGAGCGACCGTAGTCGAACAGAACACAGAAGCCTCATGGGTTCTCCTACTCCTTGGATTCCTCGGAGTCTCATTATCCACGTACGTGCTTTTCCAGACACGAAGAAGACTGTCGAAACTGAAGATTGTGGTTCCTCCAGTAGTAACAACAATCGAATGCAAAAAATGCGGCTTCAAGAACGTCAGAGAGTTCCAACGAGGAGACTACATATTCAAAGAAGGCGAACCCTGCCAGAAATGCAACGACAAAATGCTAATAACCGCGATCTACAGGGAAGTCAAAGAAAAAGAAAAAAACCGCATGCCTTTCTAGGTCAAAACGGCGCATCCATCCTCGACAACCAACACAGTGTGCTCAGCCTGAGCAACAGTTTTTCCACTAGCCTCAACAAAAACAGGATACTGCATCAGACACTTTGCAGACAAAAGCTCACGAAAAGCTTCGCCGTAATTCTCTCTAGGAACAACATTCTGCAACCAACGCTCTGCAAAAGGAAGCGTTCTGAAGTTGTCCTCGATGTACTTCAGAAGCTGCTTTGAATAGCTGCTTTTCAACGATCGAGATTTAATGAAACGGAAAATCGCGGCTTCTTCACCGTCTTCCACCCTTCCAACCGCGTTTGGAAGCGTCACGAAAGGCTCAATTGCATAGGTTCCTCCGAGTTTGAGCTTTGAAGAGAACAGCTGCGTCACGTTGGGCAAAGAAGTGCCGGTGTGCACCATATAGCGGCCCACCTGATGCCCCGTTAGGTTGGAAACAGGTTTGAAACCTCTGGATTTGATTGTAGTCTCAATGAGTGATCCAAGCTTTGAGGTAGATATTCCTGGATGAATGTTTTCCACAGCTACTTTTAGTGCCCGCTCTGCTGTTTCCACAAGGCCCATGTACTCAGGGTTGAAACACACCGTGACTGCCGTGTCCGTCAAGTAGCCGTCAACGTGTGCTCCGATGTCAACTTTCACAACGGATTTCTCAGGAATTCTACTTGTGTCATTTGGTGGCGAAGTGTAGTGTGCGGCAATCTCGTTCACGGAGACGTTGCATGGAAACGCGGGTTTCGCGCCTTTCTTCTTGATCAGATTTTCTGCTTTTTCACAAATATCGATTATCGGCATTCCTTCCTGCACGTAACTCTTCATTTCTTCGCGTGTCTCGCGCAAGATTTTGCCTGAAAGCCGAAGTTTGTCGAGAGCTTCCTTATCCAGCTCACTCATAATAGCCACGCCTCACACTCGCTGCAAGATTGAGATTTACATTTGTCAGCGCTTATAATGTTATAGTT
>CAZHZB010000101.1:2772-3895 GCA_964537045.1 uncultured Candidatus Bathyarchaeia archaeon
TTGTTCACCTTTTCAGCCAGTTCCTTCTTGCAGTCACCGCACATGACCTCGCCAGCCTTGCAGCGTCTGTTTCTTTCCTCAAGTTTCTTGTCATCCTCCTCAAATAGATAGAGGAAGTACTGGAAAACCGTGCACACGTCTGGGTCGGCTCCGAGCTTTTTCTGTTCGGCTATGGTTCCTTTTCCTCCTGTGAATGCTTTCCAAATCTTCTTTTTCACCTGTTCGGGAGGGTCAGTGGTGAAAATCGCGGTTTCAGGTTCTGAAGCGCTCATTTTCCCTCCTACGCCCAGCCCTGGCACGAATCGGTTGTGAATCTGTGCGGGCTTGTAATACCCCATTTTCGCAGCAATGTCTCGAGTGATCCTCCAGTAGGGGTCTTGGTCTATAGCCGCAGGTATGAGGGCGGGAACGTTCTCGCCAGTTAGTTTCTTGTGGATGAAGCATGGAACGGCTTGCACTGCAGGATAAAATATCCATCCGAGGTTGGTGCTGTCTTGGAAGCCGAAGGTTGATCTCGCGGTGGAGTAGGTTATGCGCTTAGCCACTTCCAACGCCAAGTCGTACAGCAGGTCAATATCTTCAACGTCATAGATTATGAAAGTGTTCTTGGGTTCGAAGCCTAGAGCGATCAAGTCTAACGCGTTTTCATAGGCTAAACTTGTCGTTTCAGAAAGGACTGCTTCATCGTCGACTACGAATTTCTCATCGTCTGTCATCTGAAAATAGAGTCTAGTGTCAAACGCCTCTTGCAGATGTTTGGTGAATATCCATGGAACAAGGTGTCCTATGTGGACGGGGCCCGAGGGGCCGCGACCAGTGTATAGCACGAATTTGATACCTTTCTCGTACAGGTCAAGCACCGTGTCCAAGTCTCGATGAGAGAAAAAGAGTTCCCTGCGAAGCTGAATGTGGACGCCGCCCATGTACTTGGCTAGCCTCTGTCGTAGCTCCTGCGTCAAGGGTTGGGTACCGAACTCGCGAATCAAGCGTACATAGTCGACTTTTCCCTTGACTTCCCAAGGTGTCACTATCATTTCATTCTTATCTTCATCAGTCAAGCCATAAACCGCCTACGCAGTTTAGCTCTATACAATAGACTTGAAACATATTAAATTCTACGTTT
>CAZHZB010000102.1:0-3890 GCA_964537045.1 uncultured Candidatus Bathyarchaeia archaeon
CTTTGTTCTTGGTGGGATTGGGGTTTTTGATTTGTTCAGAATTTAGGGATGTGGAGTTTTTGTTTTTTGAAGCCGTAGAAGAGTCCGAAGGCTGCGATCATGCTGACTGTTGCGATGGTTGGTCCCAGTGGGACTTCGGGGATTTGGTTCGGGGGACCGACGTCGTTGAATGATGTGGCTCTTGTTGCGGTCACGTTGTTGATGCCTTCCTTTCTAGTTCCGGTGGGGCTTTGGAAGAGTGCTTGTACTCCCCAGTCTCCTATGTCGAGGATGATGTGTGTTGAGGTTGCGATGTACATTGTTCCGTTGAACGAGACTGGTACGATGTCGGTGAATATTGTTGTGTTGGTGATTGGTTGGTGCCAGAGGAAGGTGATGTTGTAGACTGTGTTGTCTGTGGTGGCTGCGGTTACGATTATTGTGGAGCCGATTGGCGTGTTGATTCCGTGCCAGTTGCTTGTGACGTCGTAGATCGGGGGTGGTGTGTAGACTATGATTGTTATGCCTGCAAAGATTAGGAGGGTGAGACAGATTAGGATGATTTTTCGGGTTTTTTGGTTGAAAAGGTTCAAAAACCCCCTATCCCTATGGCCTAACTCGCGTGTTCGCGGTTTATGAGGATGTTTTTCCGAAATCTTGAAGGGCTATGGATATGTCGCGCATGCCTACTATGAGGTCTTTGTTCAGGTCTGCGTTTGGGTTCCAGTTTGGTGAACTTGGATTAGTGTTGAAAAGTCGTATCATATAGTTGATGTCTCTCATGTTGACGGAGCCATCTTTGTTGACATCTGCAAGCAGGTAGTCTGTGCCGAGAAGGAGCATGTCAAAACTGTAGTTTGAAATGTTGGTTATCTCTATGGAGACTGTTAGTGTGCAGGCTACTTCTTTTGTTTCACCAGCCTGGATTTTCTGGTCGTCGGAGTCGAAGGTGAAGTGAATGTAGCTTTGAGCGGTGGTTGGGTTCCAGTTTTTGTCGATTCCAGCTAGGAACATTGGGCTTGATGCTTCGTTTCTTATGTAGAAGGTTGTAGTTTTTTCTTGGCCCAGCGTCATGTTTCCCCAGTCTATTGAAGTGACTTTTGTGGTGCAGTTTGAATTCCAGTAGATTCCCAAGGTTCCACTTGTTTCTATTGCGGAAACGTTAGAGATGGAAATTCTGGGGCGCAGACACCAGACGGTGAGGGTGGATAGAAGCAGAGTTAGGAAGATGGCTAGCTGTAACCATTTGTTCTGCAATAATCCCCCTCCTCCCTTTCTATGTCCAAATCGATTGGTATGGCCATTAATCTACATATCGGATTTGAGGGGATGAGTTGCCACGTGTTTTTGGAGTAAAAGAGCACGCTGAAAGATGAGTACTTGCACGTGTTCTCTCATAGAATGCCACAAATATGACGGTTGTATTGCATATGACGGATGAAAGGGGGGTGCGTTCCATAAGCACACGCAATGTCAAGAGAAAGGAGAGAAACTTAGGGCAGAGAACGACTGGGCATCCTTTGTGCTTTAGACCTTTCAAGACTGGTGAGAGCGGCTGATGTGTACATTGATCAGGGTTTGAAGAATGGCAGTAGATCAAGAAAGCGTGTCAAGAATTCTTTCTGTGCTGTCTCATAGTTTGAGGAGGGAGATTCTCCTTAATCTCAGTGAGAAGGGTGAATGTTCGTTTACGGAATTGATGAATGCACTTAACATTGATACGGGAAAGTTGAGTTTTCACATTCGGAGTCTCGGTGCTTTTCTTGAGCAGACATCGACCGGGAGGTATAGACTGAGTCGAGCGGGTGAAAATGCGGTCAGGCTAATTCGAGACTTAGAGGAGTGGGCTGTCGAAGCTGATGTTGTGAGAAAGACTTCCAGTCTGCCGCTTGCTGTATTCAAGACGAGAGTTCTCGCTTTTCTCATAGATTTCTCTTTGACGCTGGCAATTGGAATTCTGATTACGTTGCCGAATGCTGTTGCTTTGCTTACGAGAGGGGCGGGAGTGTTCTCTTTTGACATGAACATCATTGTGTTTGTCACTCTGGCTTTTCTGTGGGTGTATTCGACGCTTCTTGAGGGGTTTGTGGGTCAGAGTCTTGGAAAAAGGATTACGGGTTTGAAGGTTGTGAGGGTTGATGGCAAGAAGCTTTTCTACGATCACGCGGCCGTTAGGAATTTTGGTAAAGCCTTTCTCTTGCCCTTTGACCTGCTCGTTGGAGTGAGATTGAAGGACGATAGGTTCATCAGGTATTTCGATAAGTTTGCGGGAACGACGGTGATTGACTTAAGACAGAATCTTCCAGCCCGGCGTGTTTCAGAGCTGCGGTCTCGGCTCGGCGGTTGGCTTCATCATGCTCGTCCGCGCCTGCGTCTTCGCCGTGAACAGTCAGGTTCCGCCTGTGCCATCTGAATGGTTGATCATTTCATGATTAGTGTTCGTTGTCAATTTCGGTTTGAAAATCATGCGAAGTCGCCTTTGCAACTTTCCAAGCAACGTTGACTATTTGTCTAAGTCCATTTGTCAAAAACTCTTAAAATCATTGTCCTCGTCAGAATCAAGATTCAAAATGAGTTGAGAAAGGAATGACGAGAGCATTGACAGACCGAATCTTTCATGGATTGAGAGGAACAAGACTCGTTGTGACAAGTTGAGCAGGAGACAGCTGCTGATTGTAAATGGTATGAGCACTTATGGCTGGTGTGTGGAGTTTTAAGGATAAGAAACGATTGACGACGTTTCTGATAGTTCTGGTGCTCTTGTCGACTTTTGCGGCTAACCTGTTTCTTAATCGTCACTCGTCTGTGAAGGTGTCAGCGGTCGAGGCGGCGACTTCTATTGGCGTGTATTGGGATGCGAATTGCAGCACGCCAGTGCAGTCGATAGACTGGGGAAATCTGGTGCCTGGTGAGCAGAAGAAGATTCCAATGTACGTTCGTAACGAAGGGGGCAATTCATGTGTTCTGAGTCTTCAGGCAGTGGATTGGCAGGGAGACAACGCTTCCAACTGTGTGAGTTTCAGTTGCGAAGAACCGCAGATCAGGCCGGGTGCGTCTGTTCAGATCAACCCAAGCCTCACAGTATTTTCCAATACTTCGACTGTTTCCAGTTTCAGCTTCAATATCATTATGACCGCGCTTGCAGGAGTTTCTCTTGCCTTATCCGATCTGGATAGCCTTGTTATGAAGGTGGGAGCGAATCAAGCCTATTTTGTGTATGCCGATCCTAATCGGATGACTAGAGCCGTTGCGACTTATGACGTTGCTTCTGGCTCTTTGGTCTACGGCCTTTGTCTGAATGAGCAGAATCAAGGTTTTGACACTAGGGCGACTTGGGTGTCACAGGGGGTTTCGGATAAGGGTCGGCTTCTGCTGTCGAATAAGACTGTTTTGATGTTTGGGGGTTGGGCGCCTCACTGGTGCGTGAATTATCTGCAGGTGCATGGCTTGACGCCGGTGTCTTCCTCTGCCACGTCTGCATATGGGCGGACGCATTATAAATTCGTCGTGACGAATACGAGTACGGTTTTGGTTGACTTCTCGCAGGGCGTTGATTTTGAGCATGAGGACTATTTTGTGATGATGACGTTGAATGATGCAAACAACAATACGATTTTTATAAACTACGGTTTTGACTGGAAGGGAACGTGGAGCGCTGGGATCTATCTCAAGTCCATTTACTCGAACATCGCCACCTATACTAATCAATACTATGTTATTCATTGGGTCGACTCGAGTGCCGATGGGATTCCGCAGCCTGCAGAGATGACACAAGTGGCGACGGGTTGAATTTGCTTTTTGGAGATAAGATCTGATAGAGTTCGGCGAGTATGGCTGCTGAGAATATGGTTAGGAGGAAGTAGGAGGGCAGTTTCAGTGGGAATGGTACGGCCGTGGGGAGAATTGCCTGC
>CAZHZB010000103.1:0-3862 GCA_964537045.1 uncultured Candidatus Bathyarchaeia archaeon
TTCCTTGCCGGCAAATAAATACATTACGGTAAAGGTTTGCAGCTGCTAAAACTGTGGACTCTCTTGTCTTTCATACAATTTGCTTTTGCTGCGGTAAAAACTTAAAAGACACTCAACGACGTAAAACTTTGACTTAACAAACAGCAATTATTGAGGAGTAGGATTTGGAAACTCTTACACGAAGATCTATGCAGTTGCTCAGTCTGCTTTATCAGAAGGGGGAACCAACGAACGCGTACACTCTGCGTTTGAAGCAGGATGTTTTGGCGAAACAGCTGGGCATAAGCAGGCAGGCTCTGAACGTTCATCTGAGAAAGCTCAGGGACCTAGATTACATTCGTACAGGGAGAGGTTTCATAGACGTGACTGAACGAGGACTGAACGCACTTGGAATTTCATCAGTCCCTGCCTTCGTACTGATCAAGGTTTCACCGCTCAAGAGAAGCCACGCGTACCAAAAAATCAAAGAACTCGCGATACAGAGGGCGTTTCGAATTGCGGGAGACATGGACGCCCTTGCAGTGGTTGAAAGGGAAAAACTAGACGAAGTTCTAAGCGAATTGTCCACCGTGGATGGAATACTCGACACTAAATCCTACGTAACGATAGAAACGATAAGATAAGGAGAGAAGCCAGTTTGAAACTCTATGAGTATGAAGCAAAAAACATCCTTGCAAAGTACGGCGTCGGAACCCCTCATGGAGGATTAGCCACGAATCCAGGTCAGGCCCGAGAAGTTGCACAAAAACTCACGATGCCCGTGGTCGTGAAAGCCCAAGTCTTGGTCGCAGGACGAGGAAAAGCAGGGGGGATTCTTTTCGCCCAATCTGCGGACGACGCACAAAAAGCCACAGAGAAACTGCTCAATATGCGAATTAAAGGCATACCCGTTGAAAGCGTTTGGATTGAAGAGAAAATTCAGGTGAAGAAAGAACTCTACTTTGGAATAACCACAGACAGGTTCAATCGGTGCTATGTTGCCATTGCTTCTTCCGTGGGCGGAGTTGACATCGAAGAAGTTGCCTCCGAAAATCCTGAAAAAGTTGTGAAAACGCAGATAAATCCCCAGCTCGGTCTCAAACCCTTCCAAACTCGAGAAATAGCGAGGAAGATGGGCTATGCTGGGGCTCAGATTTCTGAACTTGCGAAAGTCCTTGAGAGGCTGTACGATGCAGGCATGGATAACGATGCTGAACTAATTGAAATGAACCCACTGGTAGAGACCGTCGATGGCAAATTCATCGCAGCTGACGCCCGAATAATCGTTGATGACAACTCACTTTTCAGACATCAGGACTATAGAAAACGTCTTCTTGAGGGCGGAGGCGACCTCAACCCTCAGGAGCTGGACGCTATGAACAACGATTTGGCCTATGTCAGACTTGAAGGAGACATAGGCGTTATCGGAAACGGCGCGGGACTAGTGATGGCAACGCTGGATACAATCCAGTACTACGGAGGCAGACCAGCGAACTTTTTGGATGTAGGAGGCGGTGCCACCTCAGAGAAAAACGCACTAGCTATGAAGATTGTGCTGTCCGACCCCCGAGTGAGAGTCTTGTTCATAAACATCATGGGCGGTATCACCCGTTGTGATGAGGTTGCAAAAGGAGTGTTAGAAGCTAAGCAAAAGATCGGCATCACAAAGCCGATGGTAATCCGGCTTGTGGGCACAAATGAGGAAGAAGGAAAAAGGATATTGACAGACGCGGGAATTCAAGTGTTGGAGAGCATGGAAGAAGCCGCACAGCGAGCAGTTGAAATTGCCAGAAACGGAGGCAACTAGATTTGGGAATAATAATCGACAAAAACACTCGCGCAATCGTTCAGAACATGACTGGAACACAAGGAAGCTTTCACACCAGACTAATGCTAGAGTTCGGGACGAAGATAGTCGCAGGTACAGCTCCTGGAAAAGGAGGAAGGCTCGTTGAAGGCGTTCCTGTTTATGAAACGGTTGAAGAGGCTAAGGAGAAACATCAAGCAAACGCTTCCATCATCTTTGTGCCAGCACCTTTTGCAGCAGACGCTGCGTTTGAAGCGCTAGAAAATGGTCTAAGAACGGTTGTGATAATAACCGAGCATATTCCAATAAAAGACGCGATCGAAGTCATGGCGTATGCGAGGCAGGTAGGCGCCTCGATAATCGGTCCCAATACGCCTGGAATAATCACGCCTGGAGCCTGCAAGCTTGGCATAATGCCATCGCATATCTTCACGCCCGGAAGTATAGGGATGGCTTCAAGGAGCGGCACCCTAACGTACGAGATAGCTGCCGCTCTGTCCAAGCAACAGTTTGGGCAATCAACATGCCTTGGTCTCGGAGGAGACCCTATAACAGGATTGAACTTCATAGACGCTTTGAGAATGTTCGAAAAGGATCAGCAGACCAAAGCTGTTGTGTTGATAGGAGAGATAGGTGGTAACCTCGAGGAATTGGCTGCAGACTACATCGTGGCTGAGAAATACTCGAAACCAGTCGTGGCTTATGTTGCTGGGAGATCAGCTCCACCGGGGAAACGTATGGGTCACGCAGGTGCAATTGTGATGGGCAAGGCAGGAACCGCTGAAAGCAAGATTGAAGCGTTCGGCAAAGCTGGGGTAAGCGTTGCCGAAAAACCAAGTGATATACCCGAATTGCTGGGAAGAGTTGTCAACGCCAGAATATGAAAATCCTCGTCCTGACAAAAAAGTATATCTAAGACAGAACCGTGTCAGTCTTAACTACTAGAACGTGGTACAGGTAATGCCGATATTAGACCCGTTCAAGAAAACACTTGCACAGAAGCACAGGCTCTACTTGAAGATATGCAGGGATTGCGGAGCAAGAAATGCTGCAACTGCAGTCAAATGCAGAAAATGCCACACCAAGAACCTGCGCTGGAAGAAACGAGAAATCGTAAAGTAATCTTTTTTCCATTTCCCTCATAGAATGCTGCGTAACGTCTCCATATTAAAAGCGGTGTTTGAACATCCGTTCTTTATTAGTGGGACGTTTTGGCCAACGACGTTCATGGCTTTCAAAAGGTCTCCTCCAGCCTTCACTTCCCCCCCACAGGCGACTCCCACTATGCCCTCGTAATGTTGAGTTTTCAGTATCTTCGGGATGCATGAGCCGCCCGGCAGTGTGTAAACATCGTAACCTTTCTCTTGAGCAAGGGTTGTTGCGTTCTCGACTAAGCAGTCTGTTGAGCAATGAGCACAGACGTAGGAGGGGATGTTCGAGTCAAAAGATGCCTTACATTTATTGTCCATGTACTTTCTCGAGCAGTGAGGCAAGAACAGGGCTCGCTTCTTTGTCTTGACAAACTTTTCCCGTTCGATCAGGTTTAGAGTCTGGGTTTCAATAAGATCTTGAAGAACAGCAACAGCATCATATAGATCCAGTCCCGTTGCTTCTTGGATCCTGAACTTTCTTATCATTTCTCTGGCAGTCTTGCCCACTTGTTTGTGCATGCCTGTCTGGTAGCTCGTTTTGGCTATCTCCGTGAACACAAACCTTGGAATCTTGGACAGGTCGAAGGTAAACTTGTAGGGCATATCCTAACGTGTAGACAGACAAACCTTTAAAATTACCTATTTCAATACTAACCCATAAGTTGGAAGTGCAAATAGCAGGTGACCAGTTTGTCAGGATTGTTCAAAAGAAAAAAGACAGAACCGAAAAAACCCATTGTTCAACAAGTAAGGCAATTATCAGATCTTCAACAACTTGTCGGAAACGACAAAGAGACGTACGATGCGCTTGCAGAGACATTGTTTCTCAACCCCAAAAACATTGACCCTTCAATGAAACAGGCAGCCGACAACGCCAAGAAAGCTCAGGACGATGGAGACAGAGCAAAAGCAGGTATGTGGTATC
>CAZHZB010000104.1:0-3848 GCA_964537045.1 uncultured Candidatus Bathyarchaeia archaeon
CTTCTCCAATACTACGCATGATTCTATTGTCAACGTTCAGGTCGCTCGCAATCTTAGAGGCCGAGCCTAAGGCTATTCCGAGGTCCACAAGCTTCAGCTCGTTTGAAGGGTCCCCTGTATACTTAACCCCTATCAAGGCCACCAGTTGGGAGTTCCTTACGTTTCCCGCATCTCTAATTCTGCGCGGCAGATTCTTCTGCTTTCCAATGCGTTCCATCTCGTCCGCAAGCTTATTCTGATCCTCTCCTCCAACAATTGCGGTAACAATAGTGTCAAGCCCCATCGCCTTCGGAGCGGTCCTTGCGGCCACCAACATTAACCTCGCAACGTCCAACGCAGCATCTCTCTCTAATTCCTCAGACTTTATCAACATCCAGAATCCCCTTTCATGATTAACCATGTTACGAACATAAAGGTTTACCGTGCGCGCTTGAGGCGAATAGCACACAGGCGGGAAGCTGGGGTGTTTTCGACATTTATGCATATCTTGGAAATGAGTAGCCAAACCATTCTTCCTTTTTTATGTTTTCTGTTGATGCTTTTGTATACGGAGCTTGATGGGACGCTATTTGCTCGAAAACACATGTTAATAGCTGACTAGGCTTCTTTGCTTCAAAAAGCCCTTCTTCATGAACCATAAAATCGCAAATGCGGACGCCATCAGAACGGTGCTTGCTTAAACCGTTGGTTCAGGTACAACATCGTGCGTGGGAATGTTGTTCGTATCAATGACATACGGGCTGTCGCCTATTTGCGCAAGCAGCTTTCTTATCTTGCAAGTATTTTTATGTAGGCGAACGCTGCTGTCAGCGCGAATATGACGGTGAACATCGCGACGGAGAGTATCCAGTATGGAGAAAACGCTGGCGTACCCATCAGGAAAGAGCGGATCATGTCCGAAGCGTTGCTCAACGGGTTGACCTCCGCAAAAATCACGAGTACGGCTGGAAACTGCCCTGATTTTCCGAGGTCCTGAATCAGGAAGAGTGGGTAGAAGACGCTGCTGCAGAAGAACAGCGTGTAGTAGACGAGGCCTCTGGCTGTGACGAATTTTTCGAAGCTGGAGGTGGATACGGCGATTGAGATGCTTAGTCCTGAGATGCCCATCGCCAACAGGAACAGAGTGAAAATGATGAGCAATAATTGTGGTATGGTGGGGAAGCCTACGAATATGAAGCAGGTCAGCAGCAGGGGTGTCATGTAGACTAGGCCTCTGAGGCCTCCTGAGATGACGCGGCCAAAAGCGAGTTCATATCTGCTTATTGGTATGCTGAGCATGTAATGGTGGATTTCTCTGCGGCGTTCCATGTTTACTTCGCGCCCGATCATGAAGGCTGACGCGAACAAGCCTGTTACTGCGAGTCCGGGTGCGAAGAAGTTGAAGTAGCTCGTGATCTGGTCGGTCACGGTAGAGCTGAGCATGTGGTTGTATACTACGGCCATTATGAAGAGGTCTGCGAGGTTCATGCTGATTAGGCCTGCAAGCCACCATTTGTATCTGAAGAAGTTTCTGAAGTCGAGTTCCACGATGTGCAGTATGCCCTTCATCATTGCCAGCTGCCTCCTTCTATTCGTTTGCCGTAGATGACTACGCCGAAGAGGGTGAAGAAGCTGAAGAAAGCAACGATGCCAAGCAGAGGCAACAATGGATTGTCAGACGTGATTATCTGGGGAATTCCTGTTCCCCATCTGAAAAGGTCGGCGGCGAAGCTGACTGGGTTGAAAGACGCGATACCGCCGTACACCGGGTTGGCTGCCTGCACAATTGCCAAGGGGTACATTGCCGTACTCAAGCGCACGATCAAAGCGTCTAGGACGCCCATGAATATGTCGAACCGGTCGCTTGACTTTATCATGACGGCTATCGTGATGCTCATGCCAGCGACTCCAAATGAGAACAGGAAGAGAGCGAAGAGTGAAACTAGGAAGGCTATTGGGTTCAACCCACCCATGACGTACAGAGATATGGCAATTAGAGGTCCGACGTAGATGAAGGATCTTAAGCCTCCGCCGATTGATCTGCCGAGTACGAGTTGTTGTCTTGATACTGGCAGGCTGAGGAGGTATTCGAAGACGCCGTGTTCTGCTTCTTCGTAGATGTCGAAGCCGATGAAGATGGCTGCTGAGTACAGGGTCATCACTGAGAGTCCGCCGACGTAGTATCGGAAGTAGTCGGGGACTGCGGTGACGTTTATCATACGGCTTGCGATTAGGCCGAAGAAGGCGATTTGAGAGACGAACCAGATGGCTCGCATGATGATGAGGAACTTGTACTGGAAGAAGAGGCGGACGTCTCTTTCAACCACGAGGAGAAGCTTGTTCGTTCACTAGTCACTCCCTGTCTTTCTGCGCCTCTTCGATTGTTAAGCCAGTGTAGTGTGCGAACACGTCGTCGAGGCTTGGCTCACTCATGCGCACGGATGTTATTGGCACTTCTCTTTTTGAGAATAGGTTCATGATTCGCGGGACGATTTCTTCGATCCTGTTTAGGTACAGGCGTATGCTCGTCGGTTTGACCTGCATGAGGTCGACGACTTCCTTCATGCCCTTGAGTTCTTCTACGAGTTTTGGCGGTGCGTCCTTCTCGAGTTGGATGTCCATTATGTCTCCACCCACGATGCTGTCTTTCAGCTTCTTAGGCGTGTCACACACTAGGAGTTTGCCTTTGTGCAAGATGCCTACACGGTCGGAGAGCTGGTCGGCTTCGTAAAGCTCGTTTGTGGCAAGAATGATAGTGGAGCCTTCGTCACGAAGTTCGAGAAGCATGTTCCATATCCTGTGTTTGCCTACGATGTCGATCTGTGCGGTTGGTTCGTCGACAATTGCAATCTTTGGTCTCTGAACCAAGACTTTTGCCATTTCAACACGTTTGCGCATGCCGCCTGACAGGTTGTGGACGCCTTTGTGGCGGGCATCCCACATTTCCACGGCATTGAGTACGTCTTTTACTCTCTGTTTTCTGTCGGATGTTGATAAACCGCAGACCTTGGCATGCCAGTTAACCACGTCCCATGGAGTTGCGACAAACAACATCTTGGGTTCCTGAAAGCATATGCCTAGGAGACCACGCACTTTGTCGGGTTGCTTCCTAATATCATAGTTTCCGACCAGCGCCGTGCCTTCCGTGGGATGGATTACCGTTGCGAGCATGAGGATGATGGTAGTTTTTCCTGCACCGTTGGGACCGAGGAGTCCGAGGATTTCGCCCTCTTCAACATCCATGCTTAAATGATCAACTGCGGCTACGTTGCCGAACTTTTTTGTGAGGTTTTGAATTCGAATTATAGGTGCCACTTGTTACACCAGGTTAAGAAAAAAATACAATAACACATCAATTAAATAAGACTAGCGATTCACGCTAGCCAACCGATACTTTGTAACAAGAGTGACCATCCCTCGAATAAGATGGGGAGAACATCAGGAAAGTGAAACTCTGATAAGTGAAGAAGCATTGCTGTTCGCAAAATACCTGAGAAACGAGAGACAAACTTGGGTTCCTAGAATAGCGAGCCTAGCCTATTAGAAACGAGTGGAGATATCTCCCGCGCGCTGCACACGACTACTGACCTCTTTTCAACCTCTTTGTTACGATATGCATGAATAACCACTGTCATAGTCACCCAGTCATCAATTCAAGGTAACGCAATTTGGCTTTCTAAAATTCTAATTTCTAAGCTGGGAAGAAGAAATAGAATTTCCAAGGTTTTGACATTATTGGAATTTAGAAAATAAATGACACGCTTGTTCCTAAGAAACCTCGAAACTTATGATATATCGGGTGTATGTTGTAGTGGCAGGCAAACGAATCTCAAGGTAAGCGTTTATGTATGAAGTTCCTGTGCTGTTTG
>CAZHZB010000105.1:0-3838 GCA_964537045.1 uncultured Candidatus Bathyarchaeia archaeon
ATGAAGACGATGTTTTGATTGAGAACCTGCAGAGAATAATCAATCAAGCGAGAGAAATCTTGCAACCATTCAGCAGATTTGACGTAGTATTTTCCAAACTCAACATCTTTCCTGATGTTGTCTTTATGGAGGTTCATGACGGAGGCAAAATTGAAGAGATATTTAGAAGACTACAAGCAATACCCGAGATAAGAAAGAGGAAATTTGACTATCCAAGCTTTTTGCCTCACATCAGCATAATGCACTTTCAGGAGAATAAGGATTTCACTAGATTGATCGGTTACTTGGAAAAGCTGAGGGATGCAGAGTTTGGAAAAATGACTGTTCATTCTATAGAGCTAGTAAATGCTCATCTACTCCAAAAATACCCAAAACTCAATACTATCCATACTTTTGAGTTGAGATAACAACTTGACAGAAGTGGCCTCCCTTTTCTTTGGGTTTGGGGGTAAACTTTAATTCATCACTCTGTTCTAGACGTGTCGAGGAGTTGACTGATGGACCTCGCAGTTGATGCCGACTCGGTTGTCAAAGTCTTTGGAAACATTCGCGCTCTGGACGGGTTGAGTGCACGCATTCCCGCAGGACAGATTTTTGGACTCATCGGTCCCAACGGAGCTGGAAAAACCACGGCTCTGAGAATAGTTTCTACCTTGCTTTTGCCAACGTCGGGAACCGTGAAGATTTTCGGCCTTGATGTCTTCAGAGAAGCTGCCAATGTGCGGAAGGTAGTCTCCTATTTGCCTGAGGAAGCAGGTGTCTACCCCAACCTTTCGGGACGTGAATATCTTGAATTCATGGGCAGATTCACAGCCAAAAACAAGGATGATCTTCATAGAATAGTTGAAGAAGCCGCGATCATCTGCGGTTTGGGCGATCGATTGAAAGACAGGGCTAAGACCTACAGCAAGGGAATGAAACGCCGGCTTCTCGTTGCAAGGGCATTGATGACAAAGCCGAAGCTAGCAGTTCTCGACGAGCCTACTAGCGGTCTGGACATTTTGCATTCTTATCACGTTAGAGAAATCATCAAGCGCTATGCGAAAGACCACGGGGTCACCGTTCTTCTTTCGAGCCATAATATGCTGGAGGTTGAGTATTTGTGCGAAGAAGTAGCACTCATCAACAAGGGCAAGCTGGTTGCAGGAGGCAACCCGCAAGAACTGAAGGACAAGTATGGAAGCCAGAATTTGGAGGAAGTCTTTGCGAAGGTGGTAGGCTTTGCTTAAGGGTTTTGGAACTCTCCTGTTGAAAGAGCTCAAAGAACTGATCAGAGACCCCAAGATTCTGCTAGGATTTTTGATAGTGCCCTTGATAATGTTCCCTGTCCTCGGCTACGTTCTGAATCTTTCAATGCAGACTGCACAGGAAAGCGCTCTCAAAGCCACGCTGCTCGTGTTGAATCATGATTCAGGACAGAACTCCACGGAATTCATGAATTTTCTCAATACAACGATAAGAGTCTACAATGTAAGCGTGTCAACCGCCCAAGATGCAGTTCCCCTGCTATCAAACTATAATGCTACTGGTATAGTGGAGATACCTGTAGATTTTAGTCAAAACGTCTCTGCCAGAAAACCAGTGGACGTCAAGTTCTACACGGTTTTTTCAGGCTCTGGAGTATTTGAGCAGGCCGGTTCGTCAATCGTGACGTTCTTGGTGCAACGTTATAACAGAAACGTAGCCCCTGACATTCTGCTCCCAGAGAACTCTGTCATTGTCAAAGGAAACATAGTTGAAGGTGTCGATCCCAGTCTGCTCTCAAGTGTTGTCATCTCACAAACGATCGGGTTGCCGATTACGATGATAATATTGTTAACCTATTCCATGCAGATTGCCGCGACTTCTGTTGCTATGGAGAAGGAAGAGAAAACGTTGGAAACGCTGTTAACCATGCCGACGGATCGCTTTGCCATCCTGATGGGGAAACTCTCAAGTTCGATCATCGTTGCGGGAGTCGGTGCAGTTGCTTACACGTTTGGATTCAATTACTACATAAGCTCTCTGACTTCCGCAATTCCTGTCTCAGGAAACGTGAACTTGGTCGCTCTTGGACTTGCCCCATCACTTTTTGGTTATCTGCTTCTAGGAATCTCTCTCTTTGTCACACTGCTAGCTGCCTTGGCTCTGGCCGTTATTCTTTCTGCCTTCGCTCAGGACGTTAGAAGTGCGCAATCCTTGGTCAGTTATGTCTATCCGTTCCTGTTCGTTCCTGCACTCGCTCTGATGTACGTGGATATCAACGTTCTGCCATTTGCTTTGAAGGTAGTTTTCTACGCGATTCCGTTCAGTCAACCGATCATCGCTTCTAAAGCCGTAGCAATGGGCGACTACCTGACGGCCGGGTTAGGCGTTGTGTACGTGACAGCTTTCACTCTTGTCATAATGTACATAGCTTCGCGACTGTTTGCAACGGAGAAGATTCTGACCGTCAAACTGCGACTCAGAGGTTCGCGAAAGCAAACACCAGTTACAGGTGAATAATTCCAGCAAAGCTTTTCCTTCTCCAAGTGCAAATTGTTTTCCGGTGTCCGCAAATGGGGATCCAGAAGCTCGAAGTCTACTGCGTTACTCTGAAATATGCTGAGCCTTTCAGAATTGCTTCCGGCGCGAGTACTGAAGCGAGAAACGTTGTTGTGAAGCTTACCACTGACTATGATGTGATCGGTTGGGGCGAATCTTCACCCTCAAAGCGAGTCACAGGTGAGACCGTTGAAAGTGTGATCGAGGTGTTGGATAGACTGTCTCCGAAACTGATTCGCAGCTGTCCCTTGAGAATTGAGCATGCTGTTGATCTGATGGACCGAACTGTCAAAGGGAACCCTGCTGCGAAAGCCGCGGTGGATATGGCTTTGTTCGATGTTTTGGGAAAAACTGCCAAGAAACCACTCTACCTGTTGTTAGGCGGCTATCGCACTGAAGTTCTTACGGATCTCACCTTAGGCATCAAATCGCCGAGAGGAATGGCTGAAGATGCGTCCAAGGCTGTTGGGAAGGGTTTCAAGGCGTTGAAAGTGAAGCTGGGGGTCGATCCTGTTGAAGATGTTGAACGTGTCAGAATGATCCGTGAAGCCGTAGGAGACGCCGTTCAGCTGCGAGTGGACGCGAATCAAGGTTGGACGGTTAGTCAGGCAATAGACGTTCTTAACAAGATAGACAAGTTCCGAATACATTTTGCAGAACAACCCGTTCGCGCGGATGACTTGAAGGGATTGAAGGAGGTTAGAAGAGATTCGCCCATACCGATAATGGCTGATGAAAGCGTTCATTCGCCTGAAGACGCGCTTCGTCTGATTCAAGCTGAAGCCGTGGATCTGATAAACATCAAGCTAATGAAGTGCGGCGGAATACTGAATGGCAGGAAGATTGCTGAAATTGCTGAAGCGGCTGGTTTGCCCTGCATGATTGGTTGCATGAGCGAATCTGGAATCGGCATCGCTGCAGCAGCTCACTTGGCGGCAGGTGTCAAGAACATCCGATATGCTGATTTAGATTCGGATCTTATGCTGAAAGACAAACTTCTCATCGAAGGCGGTGTTGGTCTGAAGGATTCCTCAAGAGTTTTCTCAAAGGTTTGTGGTCTGGGGGTAGACCAATTGGATGAAAGTCTTCTTGGAAAACCTGTGAAGGTCTACACATGAATTCAAATCTGCTTGGTTTCTCTTTCGTTTGCAGGGAAAAATACTTAGGTGCGCCAAGCTGTTTAGGATTTGACAGCATAGAGTGACTTTGCTTGACCGAAAAAACTACGACTCTCCCATGCGGATGCAAGTACCAAGACATGGGATTCATGGTCATACGGGTTGTAGAGTGCGACTATCACAGACAGAAGCGAACA
>CAZHZB010000106.1:0-3757 GCA_964537045.1 uncultured Candidatus Bathyarchaeia archaeon
GGCAAGGCTGACAGGCCGGTTTATCTTTGGATAGACGATGATTCCGTTCAGCTTCTCGACGCTTCGCTACTAATGGGCAAGTCACCAGGAGAAACCGAGGACGCGATAAGAGAAGAGCTGGGCGACTACTACATCCGAGTTGCAGCAATAGGCATTGCAGGCGAAAAACTCTCCCGAATCGCATGCATCATCAACGACAAAACCAGAGCAGCCGGAAGAACAGGGCTGGGCGCCATCATGGGTTCAAAGAACCTCAAAGCAATCGCCACGCGAGGAACACACGACATCACGGTCGCCAAACCCGACGAGTTCATGGAGATGGTCAAAGAGTTTCACGAGAGAATGAAAGGCCCTGCCGCACAGAAATATCGGACTCTGGGCACTGCTGAGAACGTTCTTGTGCACAACTCACTTTCCTGTATGCCGACGAGAAACTACAACAACGCGTCTTTTGAGGGCGCAGAAAAAGTCAGCGGCGAAAACCTCAACGAAAAATACGTCACAAAAATCATCGGATGCAGTTCTTGCGCCATGCGATGCGAACATATGTGCGTAGTTTCTGAAGGACCATACAAGAACACGATGACACGAATGGAATACGAAACACTATGGGCTCTCGGACCATACTGCGGTGTAGACCGCTTAGACGCTATAATAAAAGGGATGGAGCTTTCAAACTACTACGGAATTGACGCGATCAGTGCAGGCGTCATCGCAGGATTTGCGATGGACTGCTACGAAAAAGGAATACTTACTCAAAAAGAACTAGACGGGATAGATGCTCATTTCGGTAACGCTGACGCCATGGTTCAATTAGTCGACAAAATCGGCAAGCGTGAAGGAATAGGCGACGTGTTGGCCGATGGTGTGAAAGTGGCAGCGGAGAAGATTGGGAAAGGTTCCGACAAACTGGCCGCCCACATCAAAGGAGTAGAAGTCACAGGATATGACCTGCGATGTCTAAAGACTGCCGCTCTGGGTTTTGCCGTGTCATTCCGCGGAGCAGATCACAACAGACACGGGGCATACGCCTTCGACGTGAAAGGAAAAGTCAACCGTCTCATCGCCGAAAAAGGCAGAGGAAAACTGGTCAGAGGAATGGAAGACTCATACGCCGTCATCGATTCGCTCATAATCTGCAAATTCTCCAGAGGCACGTACTACAAGGAATTCGAAGATATGTCCAGACTCTACAGTGTGGTCACTGGCTCTGAGATGACACCCGATGAACTGAAACTGGCTGGAGAAAGAATAAACAACATCGGCAGACTCTTCAACATTCGAGAAGGACTGGGCAGAAAAGACGACACACTGCCCTACAAAGTTATGCACCTTCCAATTCCGGATGAAGGTCCTTCGAAAGGTGCATTCGTCACACAGGAAGAGTTGGACTTGCTTCTGGACGACTATTATGAAGCACGCGGTTGGACGAGAGAAGGAATACCCAGCGCCGAGAAACTGAAGGAACTCGGAATGGACGATCTAATACAGATAACAAAATAAGAGGACGAGAAAATGGTGAAGATACACGACAGAAAGTTTGTTTCAGCCGACCCCGACAAATGCGTAGGATGCCAAGTCTGTGAGTACGCATGCTCGATGACCAGAGACAAGGTATTCAACCCACTGAAATCCGGAATACGAGTTGTCAGAATTAATCAAGTAATAAACATGGCGGTAACGTGTAGACTCTGCGAAGATCCCCCCTGCGTTGCGGCATGTCCCCGAGATGCTCTGACCCAGGCAGAAGAAACAGGACTGATCTCAGTTGACAAAGACAAATGCAACGGTTGCGGATGGTGCATCGAAGCATGCGACTACGGCGCCATCATGCTGCACCCAGACAAGAAAGTAGTCTACGTCTGCGATTTGTGCAAAGAAAAAGGCGAGCCTCAGTGCATCAAATGGTGCCCAGAAGAAGCCCTAGAACTTGTGACCAGCGATACGCTAGCACAGAAGGCAAGGATAACCGCGGTGAAGAAGCTTTTCCAAGAAGCGTCCAAGACACCCAAGAAGTAGTAGCGACACTTTTTTCCTTCATCTTATTTTGGGACAGTCGCCTCTCCTCGTAGTTCATCGATGAGTTTCGCCACATTCTCTATCACGTACTCATTTATCGTGTGACCTTTCTTCTTTGATGCTGTAGTCGGATCACCGATTACGCCGCTTGGAAAATAGCGCTCAGGATGGGCGACAAGCTCGAATCTGGGAAACTTCGGATAACTGCTCCTGCCCTTTTTCTTGATCAGATCAGGCCGAATATCCATGACGCGCGAAGTCTCAATGGTGCCAGCATGGCCGTCTTTGTCGCTGAAGTATTTCCCCTTCAATTCGTAAGCAAAGTCATAGTCCGAACAAACCATAATCCGCGGCATCCTATTGGGATCATCCCCTTCATGTTTAAGAACTACTTCTTCGGCTGCGAGCCTGAGCGCTGTCATGTGATATTGACCTGCATGACCGCTCAGGACGAGCATTCTTGTAAAACCGTTTCGAACAAACTCTTCAAGGATATCGAATGCGATTTTGTGCAAAGCTTCAAAGCTTATTGAAATCGTGCCTGGAAAATTCCGGGCCGAACTGCATATGCCGTATCGCAACGGAGGCGCTACTAGGCAGTCCTTCTTTTCTGCTACTTTGAGTGCAACGTATTCCGGCTGCAAACTGTCTGTGCATAGGGGAAGGTGATCTCCATGTTCTTCTACGCTTCCAACAGGAAGGATTACTACTGGTTTTCCAATCCTGGCTAATCTTTCGGCTTCTTTCGTACTGAGTTCATCAAACCAAACTCGTTTCCTTGAAAACCTGTGTCCTGTTCCTCTTTT
This sequence comes from uncultured Candidatus Bathyarchaeia archaeon, assembly GCA_964537045.1. Classification (GTDB taxonomy): domain Archaea; phylum Thermoproteota; class Bathyarchaeia; order Bathyarchaeales; family Bathycorpusculaceae; genus DASPPK01. The sequence goes on from CAZHZB010000106.1 coordinate 2,826, forward strand.
TCTGATGCTCACAAATCTGTCTCCTTAAGTTGACGATAGTGTCTTTTGGCTGACTCTGTTTATAATTCTTGGGCGAGTAACGCAAGGTTCTTTTCTATCGTGGAGGGTCTGTTGAACCAGTGATGAATAACGTTTATTAAGATATCAGACACTCTTTCATTTAGAAACAAAGGATACATCCTACTTTGCCTCAAGGTGACCAAAACTTGCCGTTTCGTGGCACGTACAGACGCTTCCGTTTTCTAAACAAAACATCCATACTGATTGCTTTGGCCATTGCCACGTCGGCCTTGCTAATCCTGTCTCAATTCACACGGAGCGCCTATGGAAACGCGTTGGGACTTGAAAGTCTCCCAAACCCATACGTTTCCGCAAGCAGATTGATGAATTGTTCGGCTGTTGTCGCTTCGAGCGGTGGTCACGGTCCGTGCGGCGCAGCGCACACAATGGACGTAATGGGTGGGATAATGGTCAGCGCTCAATTTGGTTTGCAAACTGACAACGGTACTCTGGAAGCAACCATGGATGACACGATTTCATGGTACAATTTCGATTCATACCAAGTCACTCTCAACGATTTAACCTCCAATTTGGTGGTGGTCGGTGGTCCAGGCGTTAACCAGGTCACATGGTACTACAACAATTTGAGATATCCAAACGGAACCAAGATGCTTCCGGCGTACTTCGACAAGTTCGTGAACGGAACTGACTACATTTATGTTGTGAGCACAAATCATCGCTACAAAATCACGCTTGACGCTCAAGGTAGAGTGAGAGACGACTACGGACTCATTCTGACGCTCGATGACCACGGACGTCACGTCCTCATTCTCGCCGGGCTTGGAGGTTCAGGCACTTGGGCCTCATGCAAAATAGTCTCCTCATACGAATCATGGAATCTTCACGGCGGTGCGGCTGTCGTTAGATATCGT
>CAZHZB010000107.1:0-3705 GCA_964537045.1 uncultured Candidatus Bathyarchaeia archaeon
CTATTTCCACCCTTTTTCTTTAACTTTGGATTCTCACTTGGCCAGTTGTCCAAGCATCACTTCGACACTATTCGTAGGAAGACCACAGACATAGTTGCGACAGACATACGCAGTTGTCCTACCATCAATCGCGACCAATAACTCGGTGAACTTGGCTAAGTTGACTATTTCATCATGTGCTTTGTTCGATTGTCGAAACAGCACCACTTTTCTGGGAACGTATCTGCTTTCCAGAGCCTTTAGCATCTTCGTTGTATCTTCGTTTTCTGGATTACCAACAATTACCACTTCGCTCGAAGGACCTAATGCAAAATCTAGTGCGACCATTAGGTGCACGTAGGCCGACGGAAGCCTTGCGACATCATTCGAAAACGCTTGTATCAGTTGGGCAGCTTTCTCCTCAAATCGAGTGTTGCCCGTCATGCGAGCAAGACGAATCAGGTCAAGAGCCGCAACGGAGTTGCCAGAGGGGTATGCGCCGTCGTGAGCTTCCTTGTTTCTGACCAAAGCCATTTCTGAAGAGTTAGCAGTCTGATAGAAACCTCCTTGATGTTCGTCCCAGAAATCACTGAGCATTTTCTCCGCAAGTTCGATCGCTAACTTCAGGTATTTTGCATCAAAGACAGATTCATAAAGTTCAATCAAACCCCAGACAAAAAAAGCATAGTCATCTAAGAAACCGAGTATTGCAACGTTCCCGTCGCGGTAACGATGATACAATCTGCCTTCTGCGTCAAGCATGTGTTCGATGACGAAGTCTGCAGCTTTTTTCGCCGCAACTGCGTATTGTGGCTTGTCGAAGACGCGAGCAGATTCCGCGAGTGCCGCTATCATGAGTCCGTTCCAGTCGGTGAGAATCTTGTCATCCCTGCTGGGACGAATGCGCTTCGATCTTGCGGCAAGAAGATCCAGCCGAGTCTTTTCCAGAAGCTCTTGAAGTCTTGGCAATGGAATCTTCAGTTCTTCTGCGATTTCTCTGAGCGGTTTTTCAAGATGAAGTATGTTTGTAAGTTTCTTTTCTTCAGTCGTCATTTCTTCGTAATTGCCGTTCTTTTCAATGTTGAACACTTTCTTTGCGAGTTCTGCTTCGTCTTCGGGAAGGAGTTGGTTGATTTGCTCCTCTGTCCACAGGTAGTACTTCCCTTCTTCTCCTTCACTATCTGCATCCTCAGCGGAATAGAAACCGCCTTGCGAATCGGTCATTTCTCGCAACACGTAAGTGGTTATTTCATGGGCAGTCTGCCTGTATTCTTCTTTCCTTGTTGCCTGAAAAGCTTCAGCGTATGCCATTAGCAACGTTGCCTGATCGTAAAGCATCTTCTCGAAATGCGGTACAAGCCATTTTGAATCTGTGGAATAACGGTGGAAACCAAATCCCAGTTGATCGTAGATTCCTCCCAGCTGCATTGATTTCAGCGTTTTCTCAACCATTTCCAAAGCCTTCGGGTAACCAGTTCTCTTCCAATATCTCAGAAGAAAGGTCAGATTCTGCGGTGAAGGGAATTTAGGTGTATATCCAAAGCCGCCGTTGTCTTCATCGTAGCTTTCTGCAAGCTGCAGATAAGTCTCATGTAACGTGTTCTCTCCGATTTTTTTCTCAAATAGAATGCTCTTTTCCTCTCTTGCTCTCTGAACAAAAAGGTCAGTTACCTTGTTCGCAGAATCGAGCAGCTCATTTCTTTTCGAGACCCATAGATTTTTTATCTGTTCTGTAAGTTCCATGATGCCAGCTCGGCCGTATCGGTTTTCTTTCGGGATATATGTCGCTGCAAAGAAGGGTTTCTTGTCAGGAGTCATGATGATGTGAAGAGGCCAACCACCGCTGCCTGTTAGAGCCTGACATACTTTCATATAGGCTGCGTCTAAGTCTGGTCTTTCTTCCCGGTCAACTTTGATGCATACAAAAGTGTGATTAAGCAATTGCGCCACTTCGGGGTCTTCGAAGGATTCTTTTTCCATTACATGGCACCAGTGGCAAGTCGAATAGCCAATTGACAGAAAAACTGGTCTGTCCTCTTCCTTTGCTTTCTTGAAAGCTTCCTCGCTCCAAGGGAACCAATCTACTGGGTTGAAGGCGTGCTGCAAAAGATAGGGGCTTTTCTCGTGAGCGAGCCGGTTGGGTTTCTGCCCTGCATCAGAAGACATGATCATCAACACTTTATGCAAAAACTCTTCTTCGCAATAAGCTTGTCTTCTTTTGAAGAATAGGAAAATTGACACTGGTGTGCTAAATCGTTACTTCTTTGGACTTCTTGCCAGTCATGCAGTCTATGTCGATTCTGCCGATTGTTGTGCTTTTCAGTCTCTCCGAGCTCAAGCCAGCGATCAGTAGCTCTGGATTCTTGTCAAGTCGATTAATCATGCATTTCATTGCTTCAAGCTTTTCCCCGAGGTCATCAAGTATCGTGACTCTTCCTGAAAAGTGCACTGAAGCATAAAGGTGCGTGCACTTTCCTTGGGCATACCCTTTGTCAATCAGAGCTTGCCCCCAGATAGTGTTGTTTGAACGCAGATACTGGAGCTTCTTGCCTTCTTGCGCACAGTGGAAAAACAAGCAATTTTGCGCTTCATCGTAACCGTGGCTCAGTGATACCAAGTAGGGTTGGTTGTTCATCGAAAATGCTAAAGTCACATAAGCCGAGGATTTGAGTATCTTCTTCAAGTCTGCGACGTCTGTTATCTCTTTGTCTTTGCGCCTTACGTGAAATGACATAGTAAAAGGGCGTTCTTACGGATTTATAAACTGTTGCGTGGGCCTAGAATCGGTTCTCAACTTGAACATGCCGAAGACCTTCGCGCGTACTAGTCATACAGGATAAAGGGCAGTGGTGTGAGACTCGTCCGCGATGAAGATTTGGCGGCAGGCTTTTAAACACTAAGAGCTTACGCTTTCAAATGGTGAAAGATGCATTGGTTGACAAGAGAATAGAGAAGCTAGCGAGACTATGTGTCCACTACAGCGTTAACGTGAAACCTAAGGAATTCGTCGTTATTCAGGGCAGTGACATGGCCTTTCCGATCATGCACGAACTCTACAAGGAGTGTCTGCTGACCGGTGCTTATCCACAGATGATGCCGAACCTTGATGTTCAATACACTTTCTTCAAATATGCCAAAGAGCATCAGCTGAAGTTCGTCTCGCCTCTAGAGAAATTCATGGTTGAAAACATGGACGTAAGCATAGGAATTTTCTGCGAACCGAACCCGAAAAGGCTGACCAATATTGACCCTTCAAAAATCCGAACGCGCCAAGCTTCACGACGTGAACTCACTGACATCTTGATGAAGAGGGAAGCTGAGGGAAAGTACAGGTGGACTGGTCTACCGTACCCGATAACGGCGGGGGCTCAGGAAGCATCGATGTCGCTGCAAGAGTACGAAGACTTCGTTTACAGCAGTTGCCTCGTTGACAAGAAAGATCCGATCGCGGAGTGGACCAAAATCAAGAAGGAACAGGAGAAACTCTGCAAATTCCTGAATCAGTCTGAAAAAATTCATGTGCTGGGCGAGGACACGGATTTAACCTTCAAGGTGAAGGGCAGAAAATGGATAAACTGCAGCGGACAGAAGAACATGCCCGACGGTGAAGTGTTCACTGCACCGATTGAGAACTCGGTCAACGGCACAATAAGATTCACTTATCCTGGCATTTTCTCGGGCAGAGAGGTTGAAGACATAAAGCTGACTTTCAAAGCTGGCAAAGTC
>CAZHZB010000108.1:0-3697 GCA_964537045.1 uncultured Candidatus Bathyarchaeia archaeon
GTCGATCAAGTCTATGATTTCTTTTCGATTCGTCGTTGGAAGGGTTTCGTCGTATGTTATTCCTGCGAATGAAATGAACCCGATCAGATCACCTGGGCCTGCATTGTTGACGAAAAGTCTGGCTGCTTGTTTGGCAACTTCCAGCCGACTTGGCTTCAGGTCGGAGATGTTCATGCTGTAGGAGACATCCATAAGCAGCATCACAGTTACGCTGCTTTTCGCCAATTGCTCGGAAGAAATTTGCTCGACTGGTACTTTGACTGTTGTCGGGAAGTAAGGAACAGCCAACAAGAAGGAAATCGCTATGATGATTCCAACTTTCATGCTGATGTTCGTGAGGTTGATCATTTTTCTTATCTTCTGCCACTTTACTAGCTCCAATTTCCTTTCTGCCATTCTGACTCTCCTATATGACAGACTGAAAAGAAAAATGAATAGTCCTGCTAGAACAACGCCGAAAATGCTGAACCATGGATTCTCAAACCTCAAAGGGGAGTCCAGCATAGAATTATCACACCTTAGCTTTGATCCGGTTGTCCTCTTATTTGCATCTTAAGGCTGTTGAGAGCAAACTCCAATGCTTCACTGTATCTGCTAGCGTCGTTTCCTTGTCCGGGTTGTCCTTCACTTTGGGCCAACATTGCAAGTGCCTGATTTGTGGTTTCTTCTGCTTGTGTTGTTTCACCGTTTGCCAGGTACATTGATGCCTCCCTGTATTTTTCGACAGCCTTCAGGTAGTTTTCAAAACTGTCTATTCCTTTCAAGTCCTTAAGCTGATTCTTCAAGTCTTCAGCCGTGTTGTGAGCAAGACCGCTAAGCAGACTTGGATTCAACTGCGATGCAAGAGACGCGGCGTTCTGAAAATCCGGACTCTTGAGGCCCTCTAGCTGCCGAGAAAGTTCGTCCAGCAGCTGTTTGGCATTTTCGTATGCACTGTTCGCCAAGTTGTTCTGCATTTGGTTGAACAGATCGTTCATCTCGTCCGCTTTCTTCATGTATGCAGCTCCTTGCTTGAGAGTCTTCAAGAGTTCAATGTATTGAAGATAGATAGACATGGCGTCTTTGTACTCAAGAACAGCATATTTCACTTGGTCTTTGTGTCCCGAGGCGAGGTAGCGGTAGTTGATTCTCTCTATGCTTTGATTGCCAGCGTCGAAATTGCCGACTAAAGGTTCTAGACTCTGCAGGCAGATGGATGCGCTGTCAGCCGCTAATGAATATGAACGTTGCGAGTAATAGTTCAAAGCTTTCTGCAAATTATCATTGACAGCCAACAGGCATTCCACTCCTTGGTTCATAACTTGAGAAGATTCAAGGAGGAAACCATAGTTCTGCACCATGTTAAGTACAAACTCGTCATCCGTGTGCCTTGCGTAGGTCAAACCTACTTTCGCCTGTTCCTGGGAAGTCTGGGCCGTCTTCAGAAGTTCTTCTGCTTCAGCGGTGAGCTCTCTTGCGAATTTCACCATTGACTCGTGATTTCTGTCAACCGCTTTCAGCGTTGATTCACCAGATTCTATTGCATCAGTCAACGGATTTCTTACAGGGTTTATGGTGAATAAGCTGAACAGAAGAACTGCAACTATCACGACTGATGCTGCTAGAACAAGTGTGAACTTGGCCTTTCGGCCTTTAAGGCCTTGCATCACAATCAAGAGTTAAGACTTTTCAGAACTTATAAGGTTGCCGCGATCATTGCAAAGAAGCTTTTCCTCTCTTTCTTCTCCAGTAATACGAGACAGCCAAAAGAACCGGAACTGCGATGAACAAGGGGACAATGATTCTGTAATCAAACCATTGTGTCTTTTGAACAGAAAAACCGTTCAACGATACAATGATGTGATTCAGGCGAACAGGTGTGAACGAAACACGCAGGCCTTCGAAATCGATGTCGTTCGTCACTCCAAGCATCAGTTTTCTGGAAGTGCTTTGCCTACCTTTGCTGACGTGGAATATCAAATCTGAGTCGTTGAATGTTAAAGAGGCTTGAACTATGTCGGGCTCAAAGATGATTGGAAAGCTGAAACCGTCGGGGTTCGATTCATATGTTTCACTGTCTGCGGGTTGACACAATACTGTTCCATACTCGTTGATGTCGAATTCCTCAGGGTTCGTCAAAGTCAGGTTCGCGACTCTCATCTTGGTCTTTGGGAGCCATGAAAATGGAAACATGGCATCAGACGAGTTCTCAATCATCCTTGGCACGGAGACAGAGAGTGACCGTGGGAAGAGAGGCTGCAATTGAGGCTGAATGCACAGAACCTCACCGTCTACCCAACCTATGTCGGGAAGCCAAACTTGAATCCATGTCTTGAGATCGTCGTTGGTGAACGTCCTTGCAGGAACACGGGTCGCTCGTAGTATGGTTGTTGCAAGCAGAGCCCTTTCGAAGCAGAAAGAAAGGTTAGTGTTCAAACTCTCAGCCGGATCGCTGATAAAATCAAGCATATCTGACGTACTCAATGTACCGTTCATTAGAATCCTGACCTTTTCACGGTCATAACTCTGGGTGCTGTTGACGAAGTTTAGAACGTTTTTCACTGTTTGAATCATGTCTTGACTTGACAGAGACTGTGCTATTTGTTTGATTGCAGCATCGTCGGTGGGAATTTTGTTTCCAAGACGAAGAAAGGGTTTTACGTCGTCTGGATAGTCTTGCGGGAAACTTGTGATATCTGGGATTGTGAGGTTTTCGGCCGTGATTTCTCGTGAGACCCATGCTAGTGTGCCAAAGTAGTCTCCAGTTTTGAGTGCGCAAGTTACGCTCAACCAAAGATTTCCTACCACGTCTCTATAGAAATCGATTTTTCCTGCGCTAGTGCTCACAAAAATGGACAGCACATTAACGTTTATTGTTGCGACATGATCAGAAAGATTCTGGGGGATTGATTCCCAAAACGTGACGTTGCTGTCTTCCTCGGCTTGAAGCCTGAGATATATCGACTGCAGGGAAACTGAACCGTCAATTGTAGTCAGAGTTTGGGTCGTTGTTCTTTGATTCAAGCTTGCCGAAGTCTGGATGCTCTGGAAGAACAGTGAAACCACAAAGAATTGCAGAAGTGCGAGAGCAAAAGATCTACTTTTTCTCAACGGTAGACTCCTTCCCGGGATAGGCGATAGAGACCAGCTATTTTCGGTATTCTATTGTCAACTTCACGAGGGTTGTTGAACAGGAGAACTTTTCCCCCGAAGTAGTTGCAGCCTGCATTTATGGCCTTCAAGAGTATGCGTACTTCATTGTCGTACTCTTTTTTCAGTTCAGAAGTGTCAACTGTTATCTTCTGCAGTTCTTCATTTTCCGTAAGTGTCAGCCAACCGACGTTAGGAAGGTTGATTTCACTCTCGTCTGCTATCAACAGTACATTAGCCATGTGTCCGCCGGCCCGCATCAGCTGCGCAAAAAAAGTAAAATCGCTCGCTTCGTGATTGATGTCTGTGATCAGGTTGACAATTGATCTGTTTCTGAGAACTCGCGCCACTTCAACTGCCATCGTTCTGAGGTTTGAAGTTCCACCTGCCCTATAGAACTTGCACAAAGTGGTCAGGATTCGGTATGATTGCTCTACGCTCCTTGCTGGCGGAAGAAAAAGCTCAACTTTGTCTGTGAAAGAGACTAACCCCACATAGTCGCCTCTCCTTTGCGCGAGATCTGCTATCACCAAAGCTAATCTGACGGCAGTGGGAACTTTGTCTCTGT
>CAZHZB010000109.1:0-3650 GCA_964537045.1 uncultured Candidatus Bathyarchaeia archaeon
GTCACGGCGGTAATCAGCGAAAAGGGCATATTGAAACCTGAATTCTTCCGAAAAAGCAAGGCCAATCGCTAAATAAGAAGATGCAGCAACCTTATACTAGCCGTGAAATTCGATGAGCAAAAAAGAACAAACACAGAGCAGTTCCGAATTCAAGGTAAAAGGCCTTCTCGTCGAGAAGGGAGTCCATGTCTCACACAGACCGCACATGGACGAACTCTCATCACGCGGATACGGCGTCCCCGATGGAAAAGAAATGCTGCTAACATTTTACGAGGCACTGTACCTGCTGGACAAACAGATGCTGGAAATCGAGGATGAAAAAGGAAAAAACATCGACTTTCAAACCCTAGTTCAATGCTACGAGCGAGTCAACGAGAATGCTTGGGCAGGATACCTCGTCTACCGTGATCTGCGAAGCCGCGGATACGTTGTAAGAGAAGGCTTCGGCACAAAAGTTGATTTTCGCGTCTATGAGAGAGGCGACTACAGCAAAGACACCGCCAAATACCTAATAATCAGCGTTCAAGAAGGAAAACCAATCTCGATTGAAGATCTGACGAGATCTTTGACAGAGAGCCTCAGCCTCAAAAAAGAACTCGTCTTGGCGGTGATAAACCGCAGAGGCGAAACAGTTTATTATTCGGTTTCAGAATTGACCCTGAAATAACTCTGAAGGACTTGAATCGATGACCGAATTCAAAACACTCCGCGGAATGAGAGACCTACTCTCAAACGACGCTGAAATGATGATTTACGTTCAGGAAACAGCCAGGAAAGTTGCCAAGCTTTACGGTTACAAAGAAATAATCACACCAGTTGTTGAATCGTACGAACTTCTTACTGCAAAAGCGGGCGATGAAGTCAGATCCCGCATGTTCGCCTTCAAAGATCTTGGCGGACGCAACGTTGCCTTACGCCCCGAGTTCACCGCCTCTGTAGCGAGACTAGTGGCAACAAGCATGAAAAACGAGCCTAAACCATTCAGAATCTTCTGCATGGGCAGCACATACAGGTACGATGAACCACAACGGGGACGTTACAGAGAGTTCTGGCAGTCCGACTTTGAGCTCGTTGGAACGTTCAGGCCCGAGGCAGACGCTGAAATACTCATGCTGACAGACAGTCTATGCCAGAAAGTTGGATTGAAGAAGTTCAGCTTGAAAGTTGGCCATGTTGGCATTCTGAGAGGAATACTAGGTCAAGAGAAAGTGACAGAGAAAGACCAGAATGCCATAATGCAATTGATGGACAAGAAACAGTATGATGACGCGGTGAAGCTCGTTGAAGACGCCGGCGTATCAAAGAAGTGCGTAAGAACTATTCGTGAACTCGTCGAGTGCAAAGGCAAGGACATCGTTGACGTTCTCAACAGGATAAAAGAGCTTGTGAAAGACTATGAAAACTCTGTTGCAGCAGTAGAAAACCTCCGCACGATTTTGGAGCTTGTGAACAAAAGCGGTTACAAGATTGACCTGACGGTTGATGCAGGCTTCGCAAGAGGACTGGAATACTACACCGGAATGGTTTTCGAGATTTTCGTGCCCGACTTAGACATAGCATTGGGAGGCGGCGGACGATACGATAAACTTGTTGAGCTATTTGGAGGCGAGCCCACTCCTGCAGTCGGAGTCGCACATGGGATTGATCGCATAATCCTTGCGATGGAGACCCTAAAGATCGGCTTCAAAGCCAAGGAAGAATGCACCGTCATCGTGGTGCCCATAAAAGAGGAATTGAAGACTGAAGCACTGAAAATCGCCCGTCTGCTCAGGGATGCAGACATGCCGGTTGAAGTCGAAGTTATGGGTCGAAAAATGACAAAAGCTCTTGAAGACGCAGACAGGAGAAAAACAAAATACGCGATAATCGTTGGAGAGAGAGAACTCAAAGAAGGATCTGTTGTCCTCCGCGATTTGTCTAAGAGAGACCAACGGATAGTGCCAATTGAAAAACTGGTTGATGAGATAAAGCGCTGAGACTTTACGTTTCTTTCTCTCTTCTAAGAAAGTCGCCTATGTCCAAGATGTTCTTTACAGCGAGTCCTCTTTCTGTTTTGCTAAGGTCACAGACTATTCGGCCAAAACCAAGACATTCACCACGATTGTTCAGAACCAGAACGTGTTCACCTTTCTGACCAGCGCCGGTAATGTTGACGATTCCTTGTTTGAAAATGTCTCTTCCGCAGATAAACAGCCACTCAGTCTTTTTGTCAACGATGATGCTGCTAGCTTTCTTTTCTGCAAGCAATCTTAACAACTCAAAACCTGGGAACAGTTTGCCTCCAACAGTTTTGCCGAGATATGTGCCTGCGTAGAAAAAGTTTTTGGATATACCTCTTTTCAAAGCTTCATTTAGGAGAAAATACCGATTCTGTTTTTTCACTATTAGCTCTTCGTTCAAGCTGAGGCTGGAACCGAACAGACTTGCGAAATCATTGATCTCTTTGATCATGCAGACCCTCCTTTTGTGAGTCTGCAAACGAAGAAACCTTGCGTTTGCTCTGGCCAGATTCTCCTGCAATTGGAGATAGAAGGGTCCAAAGATTGGCCAAAAACGTTCGTAAGCCCTTCCTGTCCAAAGCTCTCGATTTTTTCAACCTTGAGGCTCAAGTGTCTTATCGCCCAGTCAATGTTGACTTCGTCTTCTTCAGGCTCCAAAGAGCATGTTGAGTAGATGATTTCTCCATCATCGTCAAGTACTTTGACTGTTTCTGCAAGGATTTCTCGCTGCAGCCTAGCGTTTCTTTCCACGTCTTTGAGGTTTCTTCGTTGAAACCATTTATCGTCTGTTGCGAAGTTGCCTGAACATGGCATATCGAGTAGAATTCGGTTGAACTTCATGCCGAGCTGACTGACTTCTCTCGCATCTAGCTCATATGCTACCGTGTTCTTTACACGGCATCTCTCCAGATGATTCGACAACGCAGTCAGCCTCTTTCTGTCAATGTCCAACGCCACTATCATGCCTGTGTTGTGCATCAAGTCTGCCAGTTGAGTTGTTTTTCCTCCCGGAGCAGCACAAGCGTCCAAGACCGATTTAGCCTCCAACTCTGTGAAAAGCGAGACTGGAATTTGAGCTGCTGCTTCCTGAATTGAATACAATCCCAGAAGATACTCAGATGTCGCGCCAGCGGAGAATCTTGCTTTTTCTACCCAGTAACCGTTGTCAAGAAACGGGATTTTCTCGACTTGCAGCCCCAGTTCTCGCAACCTTTGGAGGGCGACCGCAGGCATAATGTTTGCAGTATTGAACCTGATAGCCTGTTTCAGCTTGGGTTTGCGATATTCCCAGCCCAGCTTCTTGTAGCGATCAATGAAAAACTGTTTTCCCGACATCAACGATAGTTTGAACCGCTGTTTATAAATACTTGATGCCTTCCGCATGGAAGAGATTTGCTATTTTGCCAGTCTTCTGGAGATCAGTTTCCTGATTTCCTCGGCAAAAACGACTGCAACGGCAATGAGGGCGAGAAAGGCCCAGTCATACAAACCGAGACCAGTTGTGCCGAATAAGCCCTGCAATGCAGGGATGTAGACCATCGCAGATATCATCAAAATCTGCGATGCGATTCCCAACCATATCCACTTGTTGCTTTTGACGCTTGTCTTGAACAATGATGCCTTGCTGGTTCTGGAAGCGAGAACGTTTCC
>CAZHZB010000110.1:0-3649 GCA_964537045.1 uncultured Candidatus Bathyarchaeia archaeon
GACCGGATACGCCGGCATATTACGTTTACATACTTCTTTGCGAAAACAACAGTTTCTATACCGGTTACACAAAAAGTGTGAAGTCTCGTTTTAGGCTTCATATAAACGGTAAAGGTGCTAGGTACACGAAGATGCACAAGCCTCAGAGTCTGGTTTACGTTGAGAAGTTTGGTTCGAGGTCTGAGGCCATGAAGAGAGAGAAGAGGATCAAGAAACTGAACCATAGTCAGAAGCTGAAACTTGCCGATTCCTACAAGAAAAGTCAGAAGCCCGCGAGAAAGAAGCGTAGACGTCAAGATTCAGAGCAGATGTAGCTTTTGTCCTGCAGCTCGAGTGGGCATCCACCGCCACAGATTTGAAGTTGGGGGCAGTCCTTGCACTTGGGTTCTACGTATTCTCTGTTTCTCAGCTTCACTGAAAGTGGGTTGTTCCAGATTTTTGGCCAGTCATCTTTGAGCAGGTTGCCGAGGCTTTCAAAATAGCTTTGACAAGGGTACACGTCACCGTTTGGTCCCACGCACATGTTGACGTTTGCGGCCGTGCATGACTTGACACCCAGACCTAGCTTGACAGGATCCAAGCGACAGTACTGAGTGGGTGTATACCACAGAAACCTGAGCCCAAGCTGATTGGCTTTGTCTCTGATTTTTGGCAAAAGCTCGTTCAGTGTTTCAAGTGGCAAGGCAAATTCCTTGCTTATCTCGCCGGCTTTTCCTGAATAGATGAGGCTGTTGCATCCGAAGGCTCCAACCCCGAGTTCCTTGATAAAGTCCATTGTCTGCAGGAATTCTGAAGCGTTGTACTTGCTGAGTGTCGTGTTTGTTGTGACGTAGACTTTCGTTTGAAGCGCGTTTTTGATTCCTGCCAAAGTTTCTTTCCAGCTTCCTTTGGTTGCCGTCATCTGGTCATGGATTTGAGGCTTGTGAGATTCCAGCGTAACCTGAACGAAATCGAGTCCGGCTTTTTCCAGTTGCTCAGCGTAGCTTTTGTCTTTCAGCCGTCTTCCATTAGTGATAAGTCCTGTCACTGCGCCTCTGTTTTCCGCGTAGAGCAGGAGTTCGGGCAAGTCTTCGCGGAGAGTTGGTTCCCCACCTGTGAAAGTCAGGATGAAGACACCGATGCTGTGAAGCTTGTCGATCACCTGCTTCCATTGATCTGTGCTGAGTTCATCAGTCTCATGCGGACCACCAGCATAGCAGTGAATACAGTTGTTCTGGCATCTGAAAGTGAGTGCTAAGTCCATTCGGAGAGGCGCTGAAAGGCTGTGGGTGAAGGGTTCAACTGTCTTGACGTCAAGATACGATACTGGACAGATCTTCTCCGTGCTAGCCATTGTGCTGATCGTGTAGATCAGTTTCTCATAGTCTTTTTTGGCAGTCTCCGCGTTAACCCTGTAGGCCCGACGAATCTTCTTCATCACTTCATCTGAAGATAGACCGTGCATGAAAAAGTAAGCGTATGCAGTCGCTGTCTCGTTTAGGAACAATACTCTGTCGGCGTTAATGACTAAGATGCCTTCACCGTCTGATTCGACGCGAAGCTGTAAGGCCAGACCCGTTAACGGTCCTTTGCCACGATAGGTATGCCGTCCCGCGGGAATTTTCGGAGGACTAAGAATCCTTCGTATGGCACTCATGGTCGAAGATCACCTCTTCTGATCCGTGCCCCGCCACCGGCACACGCACATGCGCACGATACGCAGGCGCAGGCACACGCGCAGGCATGGCAGGCACACACGCAGCTGGCATCGTGGTGAGCAGGTTGCTGTGAAGCTTTGCCAGGTGAGAAGGGAAGGATCGAGTTGGCAAATTTCTCGACGTTGACGACGATACTGTTTGATGTGTTTTCAACTGCGCTGGCTACATTATTCGCGAAATCGGCTCCTGGAATCGTGGGTGGCTTTGCTGCCTGAGTCGGTGTTCCGATGTTCGGCGCGTATGTTGGATGTGGGTGATATTGCTGGTAGCCGTACCAGTACCAGAACCACATCGGGTTGGGTGTAAACATCGTGTTTTGGAAAGCTGTCTGTGTGCGCGATTTATAGTTGGGGTCGAGGAAAAGCCAGAGCAACTGTTCATCGTAAGCGTTGGAAGCCAAATCAGGCGTTCCTGCTCCTTGTACTTGTTTCCATGCTTTGTCCACGACTTGTTTGTAATATTCAACAGTTTCTTTTCTCTGGAATCCGCGCATTTTCTCCTCAATCGTGTCTCTCAGATACATTACGGTTCCTGCGAGTTTTTCTTCGTCGAGAGTTCCATCGTCTTTCAGCGCGTTCAGAAAGTCGATCTCATAGTAGCGGAGCGGTGTGTCGCGTGTTCCCTTTTTGTCCTTGAACTCTTCCATTATCCTGATTTTTATTGATGGTTTTGCAGACTCGACCCATATTGCTCTTTTCTGGAGGAGACTGTAGAGAATCTCTGTTACGATCATTGTTGGTTTCATTTCGAGAAGGTAAGAAGCCTCAACTGCAGTGAGTCCGCGTCTTATTCCAAGGGTTTCCATGCTGACTGTTGGGTTGAGATAGGCTTTCTTGCGAACCACAGAGATTATGATTGCCAAGAACACTATGATGAATCCCACGCCCAAAAGTGGTGGGAGGTATTGTCCAAGAAGGTCTTGTCCCCCGCCGTTGGAACGTGGCGTGTACGAAGTGTAGTTTTTCGGGAATGATACTCCAAATGTGCTTTTTTCATTCGGAGACAGGCTCTGTCTTTCCCAGTAGATTCCCCATCGTCCATCTGGTTCGAGTATCGTGTTATCCCAGTTCACGTTCGTTCCCACGACGCTCGTGTTTACTCCTTGGGGCAGAACGATCAGAACACGAAGGTCAGCCACTGTTACTGGATACCAGCTTGGTATGAATTCCATTCCGACGTTTGTTTCATTGTCTTCGTAGATCATTTGAGCAACGTTGGTTGTGACAGTGAACCACGTTGTTTGTCCGGCATGCAATGTGGAAGTAAGCTTGACTTCAACTTTGTAGTCCGATCCAGAGCTTATGTCCTGAATTTGCATGTTGTTTCCGTTCTGATCTGTTGCGTTTCCTATCGTGAAGTCGCGCTTGGGTTGACCGATGGAAACGTAGTTCATTTGGCCTGAATCCGTGGAAATGCTGATGTTGTAGAGGAGATCGATGCTTCCATTTTCTCTGATCCATATCTTAGTCCATTCTTGGTTCAGATGATACGTCAGCGTCTGAGCTGATACAAAGTTGAGGATCATTAATGAACACGAAAAGACAACGAGCAGCAGGATCAGGTGACGTTTCTTCACCATTTTGGCTCTTCTGCCACCTCAAAGGTTTGTCCGCAGTATGGACATATTGCGTAAGGCACTCCATCTTTGATTTTGATTGCGTTTGAATCGATTGAACCCGAGCAGTGGGGACATTTGATGGCGACAGCCTTCATTTCGCCTGAAAACTCGACCTTCTGAATTATCGTCTTCGGTTTCCTAGCAATGTAGAAACCTATTCCGAATGCTACGACGAAAAGTAGTCCCGCGACTATCAGTCTTGTCGGTGCGTAGACTGATGCTAGAGCGAAAATGATTCCGAAGAACAGGAGAACGGTAATCGCTATTGCCCCGAGAACAGTTTTCAATTCCATGAACGATATGTGATTCAGATTCTAGGAATTTAACTTTGCCT
>CAZHZB010000111.1:0-3605 GCA_964537045.1 uncultured Candidatus Bathyarchaeia archaeon
CCCGATGATCAGGACTTTTTCTTTTGGCATGCTTTTTCACTGGAGAAATTGAAAGATGGTTGTTGTCACATATAAGCTTACCAATTCTATGCAAGTACGTTTCATGTAATTCGCGATGACGACTCTCTCAGTTGTTGATTGCGTATCTGCAGCGTTCGGGGCGACAAAATGGGACATATCAAATTGTGTTTCCTTTCTGAAAAACTTCGTGGCGAACTTGAGCGGACTTTTTCTGTGGGCAGTACATGTTCTTTGTGCAGGGATTGACCATAGTGAGTGACTAGCAGACCATTCTTTCTGATTTGCGTTGTAAGTGAATGCTGCCGGTCAAGGGCTTTGTATCACCCTAGTTTGCCGTCTTAACAATAGTCTCACACGCATTCTGGTCCGACTGGTCCAATTGTAGATTGGGATAAGAGGTGTTTTGATTAATCGTGGAAGCGAATCCTTGATTTCCCTTTGAAGTCCCAACCTGATCACAATTCTGCCTTTTGACGTAAGCGGCACGAAATACCTTGACAAAACGAGTCTATGGAATCCATTGCTCTGTTTGAAATCGTCAAGAGAAGGATGGTTTCCGATTCTGCCATACATGATCCATTTGAAGTTGTTCGTTGCACAGAAATCTATGACTTTGGCAATTAAGGTGTTGTTTACGGCCTTGTCTCTGTGTTTTTGGAGTGAAAGAATTTGAGATATGATCGTGATGTTCTCGCCGTGAACAAGTTGAACAAACCCTGCGAACTCGTCCTGAAGGTACGCAGCGATATAGGTGCAGTTTGGTTGAAAGACAGTCTTCCTAACGGTTTCTAAAGGCATTCCATAATGTGGAAAGCTTCTTTCCTGTCGGATCGGTGTTTCATTATAGGTTTTCCAGATGCCGTCTGCCAACTTTTCGCCAGGTGAGGCTATTTCTGTTCTAATTCCACTCTTCTCTGCTTTGCGAATCATGTTCCGGGTTTTCTTGCCTATGACTCTCAACCATTCCTGATAGCTCGATGGTGTTTGAATAATGGCAACGTTGTCTTCCGCTTTCGCCCAGTCTTCTTTTGGATTGGGAATTTTGAAGCACCATTTTCTTTCTAAGAACGTAAAAATGTCAACTCCCATCCTGCGAAGCTTCTGAAAAAGCTCCTCTGAGGGAGAAACGTCCTTCAGATATTCGGCGTTATCTTTTGCCATTCTGAAGAAGAGTTTTTTCTGAATAGCCAGTGTCTCAGTTTCTTTCGCCGACATCTAAAATCCACTTTAGCACTTCATAGAATGGTCCTCTATGGTTCATTCTTCCACGTTGAAACAGCCATATTGGATGAAAGTAGATAACATCTCCCTTTCTGATGTTTTCCTCAACAATTTCTTTGACTTTTCCATTGGGATAAAGATAGCACAGGCCGTCTATTCCAGTCGTCGAAAACTGGTGAAAAGACAATAAAGGAAAATCACTTGGTATCTCTGGGGCTTTTGACTTGAACCGTTTCCACATGATTCTCGCGAGCACTCGGGCTGTTCCGTGAATCGTGTAGAAGTTTGCTTTTTTCCCAGTTTTCTTCTCCAAGTTTCTGAGTTCAACACAAGGATTTTCTACGATGTGCAGTGCCACTTCATGCTTGGGGTTGTCGACAAGTTTCAGAAGATCTTGGTCCGGTATTGTCTTGGGCGTGAAGAACCAGTATGCTTTCACTTCTTTTTCCGACTCATTGATCATTCTGGCGATTATTTTTGAGTTCTTCAAATATTCCTTGCTGGTTCTGATGGCGAAAGCCGTGTACATAAAGCTTCTAATCCTAGACGCGTAGGGATAATCGACGTCAATCCTTATCCTTATCATTCTGTCTCATTTTCCGTGTGGGTGGTGGCCGCTGCGCTTCTTGGTTTATGACTAGGATTACTACAAGCTATTTTAACTTTGGCTGATGCATATTCGCCCGATAACCACTCAATAGCCTTTGCTAATCCCATGCAGTTCTAACATTCGAATTGAGTGGAAACACGTTTGACTAAAACATATATAACTCTCATAGTACAGAAACAGAACGAAGTGTACGGCCGATATGGGCAGTTGTGGTTTCACCTACGTGCATTATATTGAGACATTGAAGAAGGCAAGAGAGACATACACCTTCTACACCTTTGGCAATTTCCCAGAGAACCCAGACAAACGCTTCATTATTCTGAGACACGATGTGGATGCACAGATCCAGAAAGCCCTGAAAATGGCCAAAGTGAACCATGATTTGGGAATTCCAGCAACCTTTTTTATCAGAGTCCACGGTCCTTACAACCCGTTTCGACAGTTTGCATATCAGGCAATACTGAAAATTGCGAAGCTGGGTCATGAAATCGGTCTGCACTATGAGCCTATGTTCTACACCACTTTTGGTTTGCCAGTTGAGGAAACGATACTTTTTGAGATCGAACTGCTCGACCGCATGTTCAACATGAATATCAAAAGCATTGCACCGCACATGCCGTCTCTCTCATCTTCAAGAATGGACAGCATAAGAGAAAAGTATAACGATCCATATTTACCAAGATTCTTCAGCCAGATCAAGTACATTTCTGATTCAAACAAGAGATGGCGGGAGGGTTGTATGTGCAAATGGATTGAGCAACGCGACCAACTGCAAATCGCGATTCACCCACACTGGTGGGATGGAGACAGTCTGGAAGAATACATGGAGAAGTACAAGGTACCGTGAGCAGCTTAGAAGATAGTAGTGAGAAAAAGATGAGTGAACAATTTCAAAGCGTTACGAAAGGGAAAGAGTGCAAAATAGGCAATAACCTAAAAATCTTGGGCGACGGGAAGATTATCCTCGGAAACAACGTTACAATCGGCAGCAACGTGGCGATTAACGTTAAAGAAAAGCTTGTAATAGGCGACAGAAGCATAGTCGGAAACAATTTTCTGATAGAAGGACGGGAAATTGAGATCGGCACAGAGTTCTGGAGCGGATTCAATTGCATTATTGGTGGCGGAAGCTGTTTTGAGAAACCAAGCAAGCTCAAGATCGGCTACTGGGTCCATCTGGGTAACTACGGAATGATAAACACGGCTAGACCAGTGACCATTGGTAATGAGGTTGGAATGGGAATAGAAACGAAAATCTATACTCATGGGGCCTACTTATCTATGATCGATGGCTTTCCAGCGGAATTTGGTCCAATCGAAATAGGCAATCATGTTTGGTTGCCATACGCGGTGGTTCTGCCAAACGTGCACATAGGCGATAATGTCGTTGTCGGTGCGGGAGCTATGGTTACAAAGGATTTGCCTTCTGGATGTCTGGCTGTTGGAATGCCTGCAAAACCCATCAAAGAAAACTGTTTCCCGAAGAAGTTCACGAGGCAAGAGAAGAAGCAGCTTTTAGACGATTTTGTTAAACACTTCGTCAAGGACATAGAGAGTGCAACAGTTTCGTACAGGGAAGCCCTCGATGAGATATGGCTTCTTAACGAAAAAGGAGACTGGGTTCGTTTCAACTTGCCTGAACGCCACATATCAGGTGAACCAACAGCACTGAGTGAAAGACTCAGAAATGAACTCAGGCGCTACGGAGTCAGATTCAAATCATATCCTGAAGGAAACGGGTACAAACACTGGT
>CAZHZB010000112.1:0-3561 GCA_964537045.1 uncultured Candidatus Bathyarchaeia archaeon
GTCGGAGGCAAAGTTGACAAGATACTCTCTTTGATAATGGACAGCATCTACGCGTTTCCCGGTCTTGTCTTGGCAATTGCACTTGCGGCCATGTTAGGAAGAGGAGTGGTGAGCATCTCAGTCGCCATTTCAGTGGTCTATATCCCCTCATATTTCCGCATTGTCAGGAGTCAAGTCTTGACGATAAAGGAGCTCCAGTATACGGCAGCAGCAGAAGCCGCAGGCGCAAGGTGGCACACGATAATTTTCTCTCACATTCTGCCAAACGTGATTCCCTCGATAGTGGTTGTGGCGAGTGTGAACTTCGCGGACGCAATTCTGACTGCTGCCGGTTTGACTTTCGTTGGACTTGGCGTGGAGGTTGATGTGCCGGATTGGGGGCGAGATCTGACCAACGGGAGGCAGGTGCTTGGTTCTGGAGCTTGGTGGGTCATAACCTTTCCAGGTTTGATGATTATACTGTTGGCCTTCGGGTTCACTTTGGTGAGTGAGGGGCTGAGCGAATTGACAAGTCCCAAATTGATGAAATGAGGTAGACTGTTTTGGCTCTTTTGAAAGTGGATCATCTGGTAGTTGAGTATAAAAGCAGACATGGAATTGCCAGAGCAGTGAATGATGTGTCTTTCTCAATGGAGAAGGGTGAGACACTTGGACTGGTTGGAGAATCTGGGTCTGGGAAGTCAACTCTCGGGTTTGCGCTTATCGGTCTCTTGCCTTCGCCTGGAGTTGTAGCTAGTGGGCACATTGTTCTTGAAGAGCAGGATTTGCTAGGGCTCAAAGAGAAGAGAATGCGGTCTCTCAGAGGGAGCAGAATTGCCTTTGTTTTTCAGAATCCGATGACGTCGTTGAATCCTGTAAAGACTGTTGGAGACCACTTCGTCGAACTCTTCCGGACACATGATTCTCAGATCAGTGAAAATGAGGCTCGTGCACGTGCTCGTGCTTTGCTTGATGAGTTGGGAATCCCTGCGGGACGCATTCAAGACTATCCGCATCAGTTCAGTGGTGGAATGAGACAACGTATTATGATTGGTCTGGCCATCGCTCTAAACCCGAGCCTAGCGATCGCTGATGAACCTACCACAGCCCTGGATGTAATAGTTCAAGACCGAGTCCTCGACATCCTGAAAGATCTGAGTGTGAAACATGACATGGCGCTTATCCTTGTCACTCATGACCTCAGCATCGTTTTGGAGCGGTGCGACAACGTGTTCGTGATGTATGCGGGGTATCAGATCGAATATGGAAAGAGCCAGGAACTGTACATCAGTCCAAAGCACCCTTACACACAAGGATTGTTGAATTCGATTCCGAACATAGGGTTGGACTATCAGAAGCTCAGAGCAATTCCGGGGTCTCCTCCGGATCTGTTGAACATGCCCAGTGGCTGTCCGTTCTCGCCTCGTTGTCCGTACGTTATGACGGTGTGCAAAGCGAAGCTTCCTCCGTTGTTCAGATTGGAAGGTGGACATTTGGCTAGGTGTTTCTTGTATGGAGGCGAGGAAGGTTGAGCATAATGTGGAAGATTGAGGGACTGAGAAAATACTTCCCGGTGGAAAAAAGTTTCATCGGTAGATTATTTTCCAGAAAGGCCGAGTATGTGAAGGCTGTCGACGGCCTCGATTTTTGTATTCCGAAAGGCGAGATTTTCACGTTAGCTGGGGAAAGTGGGTGCGGAAAGACGACAACAGGAATGCTTTTAGTGAGGCTTATCAAGCCAACATCTGGAAAAATGTTTTTCGAAGGAAATGATGTAGGCACGTTTAAGGGAAAAGAGCTCAGGGGTCTCAGAAAGCAGGTTCAGATAATATTTCAGGATCCTTATGCCTCACTCAACCCTCGAATGAAGGTAGGTAAAGCTGTAGGTCAGCCTCTGGGGATTCATAAAATTGCTGCGGGTTCGGAGAAGAGGGAGAGAACGCTGGAGGCTTTGGTTGAAGTCGGTTTGGTTCCTCCTGATAAGTTTTTTGACCTCTATCCGCACCAGCTGAGCGGAGGTCAAAGACAGCGCGTGGCTATAGCGCGCGCGATTATTACTCGACCGACATTTGTAGTCGCTGATGAACCAGTTTCAATGATTGACGTTTCTATAAGGACAACGATAATCGATCTGATGTTGAACTTGAAAGCAAAGCTTGGAATAACATATTTGTTCATCACTCATGACTTGGCTGTAGCCAAGTATATCTCTGACAGGATCGCCATCATGTATCTAGGAAAGATCGTGGAGCTCTGTGATAAAAAGGAGCTTTTCTCGAATCCTCTGCACCCTTACACGAAGGCACTGCTTTCAGCAATTCCTGTTCCTAGCCCAGGGATGACGAGGAAGTCCATTAAGCTCGCAGGCGAAGTGCCTTCGGCGATACATGTGCCCTCTGGGTGCCGTTTCAATCCAAGATGCGAATATGCGACTGAGAAATGTAAAATGGAAGAGCCAACTCTTGTTGACATCAAGGGACATCTAGTCGCATGTTATCGCGAATCTTAAACCTCTAGCGCGCGCCTGTATGCACTGCTTGGATGAAAGAGAAATTTGCGTTCCTTTTTCAGGAGCGCACTATTGAGTTGGTTTGGTTGGTTGCGTCTGCGTTTTGGATTTTGTAGTCCTTTCTATTATGGTGTAGATGAGCCATGCTATTATGCCGTAGACTACGCCGTTGAACACTGCTTTTATCAGTGTTGTTGCCTGTATTCCCAATACTGGGTAGTCTGTGGTTGGGACGTTGAGAGCATCGTAGATCTGTTTGCCTGGCGGTAGATCGTTGTACGCTAGGGTTGCCGCGAACAGTATTATGAATACTGCAAGAAATACTAATGCGCCTTTCATTTCATTCTAACCTTCATTTCTGACGTTGTATTCTCTAGAGGATCTCGTTCTGAATAAAAGCCTTGTTCCTGAGTCTGCGTTTTCGATTACAGGTTTCCTTAAAGCGCGTTCTACCCTTTTTCCTTCAACAATTCGACTACGTCAGAGTAGTCTATTCCCAGAGATTTCACTTTCTCGAGTGTCGGTACACCATCCGCATTCCATCCGCGTCTCGCATAGACGGCATCCTTCAGTCTCTCGTATTCGGCCTCTCTGAATTTTCTAAGTGAAGCCATCTTTTCTTCGGTTGACTTTCCTTTGGTTTCGTATCCAACCTTTTCTTTGAGTTGTTTGTCATAACGTTCCGCGCGACTCTCATACTCTTCTTTCGTGACTGGACCGACAGCCCTGTATGGGAGAGTATCATGCTGTCTCGTGCCAAATCCCATTCTCAGGTTGAAGATGCGTTGGAAGTTGTAGACCCTTTCGCTCATCAAGATAATATCGTCTGGTGTGGTTTTCTTGCCGGTGACTGCCGAAAAGAATCTAGCGTATTTCTCAACGTGTCCCATTACTTTGGCAGGTTCTTTTGTGTTCTTGTTGTCTTCTGGTACGACGTCATTCCATGGAAGTTTGCACAACCCATTGAGGCTGAACCATGTTCGGAACATCGGGAACCAATGCAAAGCTTCTGCTTTCTGTTCAAAAGTCGGTATCAGATTGTGTACCATGTCCAAGAATATGAGCCAAGCCTC
>CAZHZB010000113.1:0-3525 GCA_964537045.1 uncultured Candidatus Bathyarchaeia archaeon
GCAGTCCAACACCAACTGACCGGATACGTCAAAAACCGAGGAGACGCCGGAGTAGAAATCCTTCTGGAAGGAAAAGAACAAGACATTCAACACTTCCTAGGAGAACTTCGTGAAAAGAAACCGCCTCTCGCCCAAATCTACGACATAATCACTTCGAAGCTCGAAGGAAAAAACGAGTATCGAAGCTTCACCGTAGAAAAGAGTTCAAACGAAACTGAACTCTCTGGTTCCGTCATCCCGCCTGATGTGGCCATCTGCGACGACTGTCTAAGAGAACTTCGAAACCCCGAAGACCCAAGATTCGACTACTTCTTCATCACATGCACAAACTGCGGCCCACGATTCACGATAATCGAAAAACTCCCCTACGACAGGGAAAACACAACCATGCGCAAATTCCCGATGTGCGGCTTCTGCTTGAAAGAGTACAAGGATCCACTCAACAGGAGATTTCACGCCCAAACAGTAGCCTGCCCGAAATGCGGACCCAGAGTCTACCTCACAACAGCCACAGGCGAAATAATACCGCACAAAGATCCTGTCCGCGAAGCAGGACGACTACTGTCCGAGGGCAAAATACTCGCAATAAAAGGCTACGGCGGTTTCCACGTTGCAGCATCAACCACCAAGGAAAAGCCGCTAACCAAGCTGAGAGAAGTCAAACACAGAAGTCAGAAACCCTTCGCGATAATGGCTCGAAGTCTGAACGCAATCAGAACGTTCGCCGAAATAAGCAAAAGAGAAGAACAATTTCTAACCTCCTATGCACGACCAATAGTTCTGCTGAATAAAACGAATGATTACTATCTCTCAAACCTCGTGGCACCAGAACTGCACAACATCGGCGTCATGCTTCCCTACACAGGCTTGCACTACATGCTTTTTGACAAGGTGGATGACTCCTCATTCGTGATGACAAGCGCCAATCCGCCAAACCAACCGATAGTAAAAGACAACAATGAAGCATTGAAAACCATGGGCAACACGGTCGACTACTTCCTTTTTCACAATCGTCAAATAGCCCACAGATGCGACGACTCGGTGGTTCGCACTCACGGAGAACACACGGCTTTCATCAGGCGCTCAAGAGGCTACGCACCCGCACCATTACTGCTCAAAGAAATCGCAAAGCAGTGCACACTGGCCTTGGGCGGAGAACTGAACAACACCGCGTGTATACTCAATAGGGACAAAGCCTTCATCTCACAACACATAGGCGACGTAGAAAACATTGAAACAAGAGATTTCCTCGATACAGCCGCCAAACACCTCATCACTTTAACGAACAGCAAGATAGACACCATCGTTTGCGACATGCATCCCAAATTCAACACGACCGCACTTGCACATGAACTTGCCGAAGAAAACAGCTGGCAACTTCAACAAGTCCAGCATCACCACGCCCACATCACCGGGTTGATGGAAGAACACGATGTGAACGAAATAGTGGGAATATGCTGCGACGGGTACGGGTACGGACTAGACGGCGAGGCTTGGGGAGGCGAAATCCTCTTGTGCAGCAAAGAACAAACTGGTTTCAAACGTTTAGCTCACCTTGAAAAACAACCACTAGTCGGCGGAGACCTGGCAACTCGTTATCCTCTGAGAGTAGCTGCAGGAATACTGTGTGCCGCGACAGGAGTCGAAGAATTACTCCTCGAAAACAAACAATACTTCCCTCACGAAGACAGGGAAATCGAGATAATTCTCCAACAACTCAAGAACCGCAAAGTCATTACCGAAACCACGAGCTGCGGAAGAGTTCTTGACGCTGTTTCAGCAGTCCTAGGAGTATGCTACGAACGCACCTACGAAGGCGAGCCCTCAATGAAACTCGAGTCGACTGCGTTGAAAGGCAAAGACATTCTGAAGCTGAAACCTCTTGTCAAAAACAACGTTTTGCAAACAACTCCGTTGCTGCAGGAGATTTTCGAGAATAGAAACAAGTATACGAAACGAGATCTGGCTTACTCAGCACATGTCTACCTCGCCAACGGGTTAGCCCAACTGGCGATCCAACAAGCAGAGGACAACAACGTCAAAACCGTCGGATTTTCCGGCGGAGTAGCGTGCAACGAAATCCTGGCCAGAAACATACGCAAAAACGTTGAAGCTGTCAACATCCATTTCCTGGTGCATGGAACCATCCCTCCAGGCGACGGGGGGCTATCCTTCGGACAGGCAGTGGCATCGGGCTTTTTCAAACTCTAGACCATAATGAATTTATCAAACTCTCCAATCGCATACATGATGGTACAAAATGTGCCTTGCAATACCGGCTAAAGTTATCTCACGAAAACAAGACATTGCCCAGGTAGATTTTGGAGAAGGCGTGCTGAGAGGAGTGAATGTGACTTTGGTGGATGTCAAAGTGGGAGACTACGTTTTGGTACACGCTGGTTATGCAATACAGGTTCTTGATAAGAAGGAAGCCTTGGAAACAATAAGCCTGTGGAACGAAATTCTGAACGCTGAACCTCAAACACACACCACGCAATAGGGTGGATAGAGAATGACTGAAAACCTGAGGTTCAGAGATCCAGTTCTAATGAAGCGTCTAGCCCAGAAAATACTGGAGGCTGCACCAAAGAAAGGCACAGTCAAGATTTGTCATGTCTGCGGAACACATGAATGGACAATAAATCATTACGGCCTACGAAGCTTGTTGCCGCAACACATAGAGGTAATAGCAGGCCCGGGATGTCCAGTATGTATCGTACCAGCCTCGGAAATAGACGAAGCTGTTCAATTGGCTCTTAGAGGAGTAGTCATTACTTGCTTCGGAGACCTCTTCCGAGTTCCAGGTTCAACCATGTCACTGTTGGAAGCCAAAGCCAAAGGCGCTGACGTGAGAATCGTCTACAGCATAACTGACGCAGTACGGATGGCTCAGACTGAACCTCACAAAGAATTCGTATTCTTTGCAGTGGGCTTTGAAACCACATCACCCTCAACAGCCGTAGAAATATCGGGAAAACCGCCTCAAAACATCACCTTTCTAGTCTCGCACCGAACGATCCCGCCCGCAATGAAACTGTTAGTGGAAATGAAAGAGTTGAACCTGAACGGCTTCATAGCACCCGGACACGTGAGCACGATTATCGGACTCGGACCCTACGAGGTTTTTCCCAAACGTTACGCGATGCCAGTTGTGGTCGCAGGATTTGAACCGTTAGACCTGATGTTCGGAATCTACATGATTCTCAAGCAATTGAAGGAAGGAACACCTAAACTGGAAAACGAATACGTCCGGGCCGTGAACTACGATGGAAACACAAAGGCGCAAGAACTAATGAGCCAAGTATTCTCCACGGTTGACGGTGCCTGGCGAGGTCTGGGCATAATCCATGCCTCCAAGTGCGTGCTCAAGAAATCGTACTCAGAGTACGATGCGCACCTGAAGTATGGGATAAGAATCGAGAAAGGAGTAGATATTCAACACGGTTGCCGATGCCATTTGGTCGTAGTGGGCAAAATAAAACCGACCGAGTGTCCACTGTTCATGAAGACTTGCACTCCGCAGAA
>CAZHZB010000114.1:0-3469 GCA_964537045.1 uncultured Candidatus Bathyarchaeia archaeon
GCGCCCTACTATGAAATCTATCAGTTCGGACGAAAAGGTTGGATCGGACTAAGCAACCTGAATGACGAAGACAAAAAGCTGGCTGAGAAAGCATTGAAATTCGCGGAAAAAATCACAAATGAAAAGAAACCCTCTCTACTTGTTCTGGATGAAATAAACTTGGCTCTGTACTGCCAACTGCTTGATGTCAGAGAAGTCATAGACTTTCTGAACAGAATTCCCAAGAATACAGATGTAGTGTTGACTGGAAGATTCGCTCCCCAGGAACTCATCGAGCGCGCGGACTTCGTCAACGAAGTCAAAGACGTGAAATACCCAAAGAACATGGTCACTACAATAGGCATCCAGTACTAGTCACAACAGGTCGACAAAGGACAAGATCCTCAACAGTACCGCAGAGTCGCCACTTTTCTCATCTTTCACGATCTTTCCAGTTTGCCGAAATCTTCTGAAAAGCTTAAAGAAGCCCTAATATCCTACAATCTACTCCACAGCGGTGAAAATCTTGACCAAGCGCTGCCACCCTTACATTCCCAATTCCGTTCCTGAAACAAAAGAACAAATGATGCGCGAGATAGGCATAAAGAGTATAGATGAACTGTACCGAGACGTTCCTGAAAAATACCTACTGAAGAAAAAGCTTGACATGCCAGAGAAGGGCCTATCCGAATTCGAAGTCAGGAAGCACGTTCAAGCACTTCTCTCGACAAATGAAACGTACAGCAAGATATCCACTTATCT
This sequence comes from uncultured Candidatus Bathyarchaeia archaeon, assembly GCA_964537045.1. GTDB lineage: Archaea > Thermoproteota > Bathyarchaeia > Bathyarchaeales > Bathycorpusculaceae > DASPPK01. The sequence continues at coordinate 742 of CAZHZB010000114.1, forward strand.
TGGTGCTGGATGCTGGCCACACTACGTTCCAGCGGTTGTTGAAGAGGTGATTCGACGCAGCGAACTGCTCACCTCCTACACTCCTTACCAGCCTGAAATCTCGCAAGGAATGCTACAGGCGCTTTTTGAATATCAGAGCATGATCTGCGAACTGACAAACATGCCTGTCGCAAACTGTTCGATGTACGATTGGGCCTCGGCACTGGGCGAAGCAGTACGAATGGCCGCAAGAGTCAAGGGAAGAACGGAAGTCCTCGTGCCCAAAATCATTCATCCAGAACGACTCTCAACGCTGAAAGTCTACGCGGGTCCAGCAGGAATCAAAATCAAGGAGATTGAGTATGAAAAGGACAGCGGGAATCTCAACATCGCAGATCTAAAGAACAAGATCTCAGACAAAACCGCGGCAGTGTACATCGAAAACCCATCTTATTTGGGACTTGTCGAAAAGCAAATAGAAGAAATCGGGAAAGAGACCCATTCCCACAACGCACTCCTAATCGCAGGTATCGATCCCACGTCGCTCGGCATGCTGAAACCCCCAGGCGACTACGACGCTGACATCGTCATTGGCGAAGCACAACCCCTTGGCAACTCTATGAACTTTGGAGGTCCTCTTCTTGGAATCATGGCCTGTCGAAGCGATATCACCCTAGTTCGACAGATGCCAGGCAGGATAATTGGTCTGACAACGACCCAAGACGGCAGCAGACAAGGCTTTTGCATGACGATGCAAACACGAGAACAGCACATTCGGCGTGAAAAAGCCACCTCAAACATCTGCACAAATGAAGCCCTGTGTGCCGTTGCCTCAGCAGTCTACCTCGCTTTGCTCGGACCAGAAGGTCTGCGAGAGCTTGGCGAAACAATATTCTACAAGTCAAATTACGCGATGTGTATGCTTTCGAGAGTGGATGGAGTGAGGACTCCTGTTTTCAAATCGCCACACTTCAAGGAATTCACAGTCAATTTCGACGAAGCAGGTCTGAAAGTTGAGACGGTGAACCGAAAACTTCTGGAAAAAAATATCCAAGGTGGAAGAGATCTATCGAAAGAATTCCCTGAGCTAGGACAAACGGCGTTATTCTGTGTTACTGAAGTGCATTCGAAAGAGGAGATACAGCATTTGGCAAAGGCTCTAGAAGGCGTTCTGGGAGGAAGGTGAGCAAAGAGATGTACAGGCAAACACAGTGGAATGAGCCGATCATTTTCAACCTCGGGAACGACGGTAGGAGAGGCCACGTTCTACCGATCGAAGATGAAGAGATAAGGCAAACCGTGGGCGACGTGAACGCAATTCTGCCTCGGGACATGCGGAGAAAAAGCAAACTTGGTCTCCCCCAACTCTCTGAAGTGGAAGTTGCGCGTCACTTCTTGCGATTATCACAGATGAACTATGGCGTCGACTCGGGATTCTATCCTCTCGGTAGCTGCACGATGAAGTATAACCCGAAGATAAACGAGGCATTAGCTGGCTTGCCAGAGTTGGGGAATATTCATCCCTATCAAGACGAAGAGACGGTGCAAGGTATTCTTCAGATACTGTTCAAGCTCGAACGTTGGCTCAGCGAGATCACCGGAAGCTTCGAAGTCTGTCTGCAGCCGTCTGCTGGCGCCCACGGAGAATTGCTTGGCACTTTGTTGATGCACGCTTGTCTGAAAGAGAACGGTGAGTGCGAAAAGAGAACAGAAGTGATCGTCCCAGATTCCTCGCATGGAACAAACCCGGCGAGCGCTGCAATGGCAGGTTTCAACGTGGTCGTTCTGCCTTCTGGTTCTGATGGTTGTGTCGACCTAGACGCGCTCAAATCTGCAGTTTCTCAGAAGACGGCAGGATTGATGCTCACTAATCCGAACACGTTGGGATTGTTCGAAAAGGACATTGGAGAAATAGCCAAAATTGTACATGAAGCGGGAGGACTACTCTACTACGATGGAGCAAACCTGAACCCATTGCTGGGAATAGTCCGCCCTGGAGATATGGGATTTGACATAGTGCACATCAACATCCACAAAACCTTCAGTACACCTCATGGTGGAGGCGGTCCAGGAGCAGGCCCAGTCGGTGTATCAAGAGATCTAGCGAAGTTCCTGCCTGTTCCCCGAGTGATACACGAAGGAGAGAAATATCGATTGGACTATGAAAGACCTCAAAGCATCGGGAAAATCAGAAGCTTCTATGGAAACGTTGCAGTGCTGGTTAGAGCCTACGTGTACATACTGAGCATGGGCCTTGAAGGACTGAAAGAAGCAGCACAAGTGTCGGTGCTGAATGCGAATTACGTCATGAAAAGGCTGAAAGAGATCAAAGGTCTAACCGTACCGTACGATTCTCAGAAACCGAGAAAACACGAATGCGTAGTCAGCGCGAAACCTCTGAAAGACGAGACTGGCGTGTCAGCTTTGAACGTTGCAAAACGCCTCCTTGACTATGGTTTGCACGCACCGACCACCTACTTCCCCTTGATCGTTGACGAGGCGTTGATGGTCGAACCGACTGAAACCTACGAGAAAGAGGAAATAGACAGGTTCGTTGAAGCCGTCAGCATGATCTCTCAAGAAGCATACACGAACCCTGACATCGTGTTGAAGGCCCCCCACAACACGTCCGTATCGAGGCTAGATGAGGTGAAGGCATCCCATCCAAAGACAATGACACTCAGTTGGCGAATGCACCAAGCAAAACAATCGGAACAAACAGGGGAAAGGACAACACCTATATAGGAAT
>CAZHZB010000115.1:0-3443 GCA_964537045.1 uncultured Candidatus Bathyarchaeia archaeon
TTCAATTTGCGTTTGCAATACGGACATTTCCCACCGATTCTGGAGATGATGCTCTGAAGGTACGTTTCTTTCCTGAAAGTCCCATCATGCAACACTGGCTTTGAATCCTCATACAATATTGATCCGCACTCGTGACAATAGAATGTGAAGGTCATCTTGGACACCTTTGAGAACAGGTCTCCCCATGTATCGAGTATACTAAGTATACTTAATAACCTTCTCTCCACTCACGACACCAAAAACAAAATATACACAACGCATTCCATGTACCGATGAGGGAAAGCTGTGAAGACATTAAAAATCTCAGACGATATCCACCAGAAACTCACGGCATTACTAGGTGAACTGATGACACAAACGAGCAAAATGCAGACCTATCAGGATGCTATAAACGCACTAATCAACGAATCAGTCATACTTCCACAAGAATTGCTCACTCAAACACAGAACTTCATCGAAGAAAACAAGCACTTGGGCTTCACAACGAAAGAAGAGTTCATTCGAGACGCCATAAGATTCCGTCTAACTTGGTTCAAACAAGAATACGAATACATAGAGATGTCAAGAGAACAATACGAAACGCTTGATGCTGCCTTAAGAGAAATGAACACGCCTTGCCATACCGTGGAGGATTTCATTAGCACGCAGGCAAAAGCAGTAACCGAGAAGTACTCGGAATGGAAGAAATCAACCGCACATAGAAGTAAAAGAGAATAAGAAACTGTCACTCTGTCTTGTTCTTGACGCTTTCTGCCTCAAGCTCTCTGACCCTTGTCTCGATAAAATCGGTGATTCGATCCTGACTGAAATCCATCTCTTCCTCTTGTTTCCTCAATTGATCTTTGATGACGAACAGGAGTTTACCCATGTCAAAAGGTTTGAGCAAGTAAGCATCTGCGTTTCTGTTGACCGCCTCCATTGCGTTGTGAACCGTTGGGTAACCGGTGATGATTATTTTCCGCATCCTGGGAACGGTATCTTTGATCCTAGTGAGAAGTTCTGTTCCTTGCATATCTAACAATCGAACGTCAATCAAAGCCAGATTGTAGAATCCCGCGTTAGATTTCAAGATCGCTTCTTTTCCACTCTCGGCCGTGTCAACCTCATAGCCTTCATCTTGCAGTATTGCAAACAACGTTTTTCTTATTCCTTCGTCGTCGTCAACAACAAGGATTCGGGTGTGCTCACCCAAACGCTGTCACCTCCTGTCTTTCGGCGTCTAATGGGAATTGCCTCTGTGAAGATTGAATCCAACCCGCGCATTTGCCCATTACTTCACTGACAGAATATCTGAAAACAGTCCCAGCAACTTTGCCAGCAAAGGTTATTGTCCCCCGCTTGCGTATAGAAACTACAGCATCTGGAGCAGAATCGGCAACTGCGCGTGAATACTGTTCATTTCCACACAGAGTCTTGATGACATCAGCTAGTTCGGGAGACGACATCGTGGTATCATCTGTACAGTCTTTATCAGAAGTTTAGCCAAGGTCGCCGCATTTAACGTGTGTGAAGCTGGACTCTGAATCGCCCATACATGTTTCCACAGAAGGCGCTCATTTCCGAGATTGATCAGATAGTCCACACTCCAAGTCCGAGAAACAGGATCGCTTTCCACCTTTATTTCACGTTCTCAAGCTTGTCCAAAAGCTGTTTCCGCAGGCCCAGCTCTCTCAGACGCGCGCGCTTTGGACTGTCTGAGACAGTCTGCTAGTTCAGGAAACACTCACTGGACTGGACCCAAATTCGGTGTGACTCCATGCATCTTTTCAGTCACAAAACCAAGACTCTTCGCATACTCCAGAAAAGCGGTGCGCAGAGCCTCACTTTCGGCCATTCCTAGACTGATACACATGTGTTGTAGAACTCTTTTCTGTTGAGGTGGTAGGTAGACCTTAACAACCTTTCTCGCCATACAACAACCTCCTTTACCATTGTTTTTTCTTACATAAACCGTCTATGCTGGTCACGTCTGATAAAGGAATTGCCAACGTGAACTCCTCAATCTCCGCATCTTTTGTTAGACATCTTTCGAAGAATTGAGACAGAGAGACAGCAAACAATAGCGTCATCTTCGCTGACCACGTCAGCGTCGATGATGTCAGACTTTTTGACCGTAGGTTTAATAACTCAAGAAGAATTCTTTGCTGGGAAAGGAGGAGAAGATTTCGTTTCGCAGTCGGCCACATGGCGCTCGGGTACATACTCGGCAAAGGCTCAGCAAGACTCGTTAAGACAAACCTCAATATTCCACTTGTACTGGTACTGTCAGTCATTCCTGACATTGACATACTGGCAGAACATATTGACGGACTGGCGTCGGTGATTCCACACAGAGGACCAATACACTCAGTTTTAGTAGCACTAGTCGTGTTCATACCAATATTCATCATCTACCACAAAGCAGCCTTACCATATTTCATAGCCCTGATCCAACACGCGCTCATAGGCGATTATTTTATTGGAGGGCAACTGGAGCTCTTCTGGCCGATAACGCAACAAAAGTTCGGATTTCCCACGAGTATTCAAAGCATACAGAACGTAGGTTTGGAACTGTCTTTGTTTACCGTTTCCATAATACTCCTACTAGCCACAAAAGACCTTTACAAGATGCTTCAACCTGACAGATCGAATCTTATCCTCGCTATACCCACGTTCACAGTCTTACTTCCGACTTTTGTAAGCTATCCACTCGACGTGCCCATTCTAATGATTCCTCCACACGTGATCTACACGATCATCTTTGCAGCCTCAATCATAATTGAGATGTGGGCAGTTCTTAGATCTGTAAGAAAGGGAGGATTCGGAAGGTGGAAGAAAAAAGCAAGGGTAGATCAGGCTGGAGGAGGAGGCCTTTTTCCCAATACGAGCATCAGGTCTAATTGACTGTTGTTTCTCACGATGTTCAGAACCACGCTCTGTCCAGGGAGGGTTTCTTCTTCAAGATAGCTCGACATCCCGTCTCCATTGTATATCTGATAACCGTTGATCCCAATCAACACGTCGTTCGCCCTGACACCTGCATCGTCAGCCGGTCCGCCCTGTACAATCTCCGAAATAGCCCAGCCATAGGTCAGATTGACACCCATGTCTTGGGCAAGGAAATAATCCATATCCTGACCCCTGACTCCCAAATAGGAGTGCCCGTCATAAGAACCAGTGGCAACCAGAGCGGTTGCCTCCCTCAGTATCGTGTTTGACGGAACAGCAAACCCGACTCCCTGAGAGTTCTCAATTATTGCGGCAGTTATTCCAACTACCTTGCCATCAAAGTTTAGCAAAGGGCCACCGGAGTTGCCGGGATTTATGGGAGCACTAGTCTGTATTATGTTGGCTATCGTGAAACCACCGGTATACTGTTCTTCGGTAATAGTCCTGCCAAGAGCACTCACTACACCTGTCGTCATTGAACCAACCAAGCCATAGGGGGCGCCGATTGCAATCAC
>CAZHZB010000116.1:0-3413 GCA_964537045.1 uncultured Candidatus Bathyarchaeia archaeon
TTGCAGGACGAAGTTCGGACAGAAGATCTTTGCATCGAACCAGGCCACTGGCGCGGTGTCTATCAACAGTGAGGAAATGGTGGTAACATTGAAAACAATATTGTAACGGGTTAGATTTAGAACGTAAGTTGCATTGGGCAACAATGATCGTATGACTGCTACTCCTTCTATGTCGGTCGTGAATCTCTCGTTGGACGATATGACGAGAATTCCCACTTCAGGAATGTCGAGTTCGGATCCGTTCAAGATCGCCACGACATGAACTCTGAGATTTGTGAGATTGCATACAATATCGAATGCTGTATCATTGCTTACTGCGACAGCAACTTCACCTACTGGTTGACCGTTCCGTAATGCTCTGAAGGTGTAGTTGCCAATCTCAAGCCCCAATATCGCCAACCCCGCGGTGCCAGTTGTTTTGTTGTCTGCAAGCGTCGTACCTTCGTAAGCTTCTACGTTGACCGAAGGAACTGGATCTCCAGCAAGGTTCTTTGCAGTGGCGTTTACTGCGAAACCAGGAACGGTGAAATTCTGAACATCTGACGGATCCTTTATCGTTGTTCCGTTCGCCGAGACGACTCTCACCGCGTAGGAGCCTATGGAGGCGCGTGACGGCACGGTCCAATTGTAACTGGCTATCCCAGCCAAGTCGGCACTGACGTTGGCAATATCGGTGGGGATGTCTTTTCCAGATATCGTGATTGTGACAATCTCGGATTGTGCATATGCAGCCTTGATGTTTACCGTGTCGCCTCGATGGTACTGGGTCGAGTTTGTCAGCCCTACGGCAAAGGTGGCATTTGCAAGTGTACCATTAAGTGACAGTCCATAGCCGCCAACCAAATTCGCGTTACCCTCTGGCGAAAAACCAGCTGGAAACGTTGTGACTACAGTTGCGTTTCCGAAAGAAGATGTAGCAATATTGAGCACTTTCGTGTATGTGACGCTGTTGGGAGCACGGACGGTGACGTTTGCAGTAAACGAAGCACTTCCTTCTCCACCGGTTACATTGATCGAAATAGGCACTGGATCACCTTCTTGGAAGCCTATCTGCGTGGCGACAGCACCGATGAAGTAGGATGTCGTTACGAAGAAAACTCCAGTGGCATTTTCACCAGTAGCCTGATCCATCAATCTGAGCGCGTGGGTTCCAGCATAAGTTTGGGGGACGGAAAAGTTTGCAACAACGTCATTCGCAATCGCGGTCCCGTTAGCAACTAGCTGATTATCAAAAAAAATACTGTACTCTTCATCAGCAGTAGTCTGGTTCGCCGTGATTTGGACCTGCGTTCCAACTCCGCCTGATGAGGGATCTACTTTGGATATTCCCATCGCACCGAAAGCTCTGGATGAAAATGAGAGCATCATCAAACTCAGTGATAATATCAGCGCCAGAGACATTAGTCGCTCGATTCTTTCAGACCGATTTTTCATTATTTTGCCTCGCAGTTTCAATGAATGGTTTGAACAACTTTACCGCTGAGACCATTTTAAACTTTGCCTTTTATGAAACACCTTCTCGCTGTCTCACCTGTTAATAGTCTGTCGAATGGTGACTCGTTGCTAATCCTTCAAGACTAAACGTCCAGACGGCAACACAGAAGACTCACCAGCCTTCATGCAAGTTCTCTTTCCAAAGTGAAGAACGGCGAATCAAAGCTGCATCTTCGGTACATAAAGTTTTTAATTTCCCTCACTTCTTCAACAGCTAGACTCAGAAGGTAAAACCCTTGGTTACGTTGAATCTTGAGAAGATTTTTAGCCCAAAGAGCGTCGCTGTGATCGGTGCAAGCGATGAGGTGGGCTCCGTTGGCTACGCCTTGATGAGGAATTTCATAGACCTGAATTTTGAGGGAAAGATCTACCCAGTCAATGTCCGTAAGACCGAAATCTTGGGAATGAAGACCTACGCGAATGTAGCACAGGTTCCAGAGCCGATTGATCTTGCCATAATCGCAACTCCAAGCCGAACCGTACCAGATGTTCTCGAGCAGTGCGGGAAAGCCGGAATATTCGGGGTAATCATAATTTCTGCTGGCTTCAAAGAAATCGGGCCAGAAGGAGCGGCGCTTGAGGAGAAAATTGTCGAAATACGTAAGAGGTACGGCATGCGGATCGTTGGGCCCAACTGTCTAGGCGTAATCCGGCCTAGTGTTGGTCTCAATGCTACATTCGTGAATGAGCTCCCGAAACCGGGTAACATAGCTTTCATTTCTCAAAGTGGCGCCTTAGGCTCAGCTATTCTTGATTGGGCGATGCATGAAAACATAGGATTCAGCAACTTTGTTTCTTTGGGATCGATGATCGACGTGAATTTCGGAGACCTGATTGATTATTTCGGTACCGACCCGAAGACCAGGAGCATTCTGATGTACATAGAAGGGATAGCTGATGCTCGAGGTTTCATGAGTGCTGCACGACACTTTGCCAGAACCAAACCGATAATTGTCGTCAAAGCTGGCAAGTTCAGTGAGAGCGCTAAGGCCGCCGCTTCTCACACTGGTTCGTTGACAGGCGAGGATATGATCTACGACAAAGCCTTCAAACGCGCAGGTATGGTGCGTGTCGACGAAATCGCTGATCTTTTCAACTCTGCTGAGGTTCTAGGCATGCAACCCCTCCCACAAGGTCCAAACCTTGCCATAATAACAAATGCTGGCGGACCGGGTGTTATGGCAACAGATTCTCTCATATCTCAGAAATTGAAATTGGCAAAGTTGAGCAAAAAAACAATGGACAAACTCGATGAAACTTTGCCTCCTTATTGGAGCAAGGGAAATCCGATCGACATTCTTGGAGACGCTAAGAGTGACAGGTACGCGGCAGTGTTACAAGCTTGTCTGGACGATGAGAATGTTGATGGCGTACTGATAATATATACGCCACAAGCAGTGGCTGACCCTGTGAAAGTTGCCAAAAGCATTGCAGAATTGTGCACAAACAGGGGTTCGCAAAACAAGACGATTTTGACTTCATTCATGGGCCATGATGCTGTAGAGGGGGCAAATCGAGTCTTCACCCAGAACAATATACCAACATACTCGACTCCTGAACAAGCAATCAAGACTTACCGTTACATGTACCAGTACAAGCGCAACTTGGAGTTGCTGTACGAAACACCAGCAGAACTCCCGGTTGATGTCGTTCCACCAAAACGTCCCCTTATGGTTATCCTGAGAAATGTTGCTTCGGAAAACCGTGACGTACTAAATGAGGCCGAAGCCAAAACATTCTTAGAATACTACAATCTGCCAGTCGTCAAGACGAAAGTCGCTCAGAACGAAGACGAAGCGGCTTCCTTGGCTTCACAAATCGGATATCCCGTTGTACTTAAGATTCTTTCTCCCCAAATAATCCACAAGACCGACGCAGGAGGCGTCGTACTTGACCTCAACAACGAAACCGAAGTGCGC
>CAZHZB010000117.1:0-3391 GCA_964537045.1 uncultured Candidatus Bathyarchaeia archaeon
TGGAAAGCTGTGTTTTTTGTAGAATCGTGAAGGGAGTGGCGCCTGCAGATGTTGTTTACTCTGATGATAACGTGTTAGCATTCATGGATATTCAACCAGTCAACCCGGGGCACGCGTTGGTCATTCCGAAGGTTCATGCCACAGGCTTGTCGGATCTTGATGAGGAGATTGGTGGACACATGTTCAAGGTCGCGATGCGTGTGGCTGAGGGGATCGGAAAATCTGGTGTGAGATGTGAAGGAGTGAATTTGCTGCTGTCCGATGGCGAGGCGGCGTTTCAGGAGATCTTTCACGTTCACCTGCACGTGATTCCCAGGTTCAAAGGTGACGGTTTCGGCATTCGGTTCGGGCGTCAATACGGGTTGAGGCCTGACAGGCGAGAGTTGCAAGGAATCGCGGCGAAAATAAGGGAGGCTATGGTTTAAGGTAGCCAGCTCTTCTGCGGCTCGGGTAGTTGTGCTTGTTTTTCTTCTTTTTGGGTGGCGACTGTTTTTTTGGCTATTTCGTAAGCGATTTTGTAGTCAAAGACTCCTTTCGGTTCTTCAACCGCTTTCTTGATGAGTCCAGCTTCAACTTTTTGTTTTAGTTTTCCAATGACCAATGCGCCTATGCCGTATATGTTGGGTAGGATCTCTTTGCCGTAGGCGTCTGAGTCTAGTCCTTCGACTCCCAGCGGTGGAATCGCGTTTATGTCCGCCACTATTCTGCATTTTTTGCCGTGTTCTTTCAGAACATTTAGCGGTAGGAGTTCGGTTGCGGCTGCTCCGGCAGAGAGGACGATGTCTGCTTTCTTTATCGCTTGTCCAATCTCTTCTGGAGTTTGAGCTTCTATGCCTCGGACTCTTTCAGTGTCAAACTCTTCGTTTATTCTGGTGACGATGGAAGTCGCTTTCTGAAGGGAGCGGGAAGTCAGGATTACTTCTGCTTTCTCGCTTGCGTATAGTCTTGCAGCTGTCTGTCCGACGGGTCCTGTTCCAGCCAACACGGTTACAACCTTGTTTTCTAACGTTCCGAGTTCTTTGGCAATCGAAAGCTCGAGTGTTTTTGCGACGGCCGCAGTGGCGGTTGTGTATGCGCCTCTCGGATCGATTATTACGGCAACTTCGAACGGCGGGATCATGCTGTTTCTGGTTTTTTCAAGGATTTCGTTTGCTCTTTTGAAGTCTCGTCCGTTGATGAATATTTTTGTATGTTTTGCCCCTTCGGGTCCCCGTGGGAAGATGGTGTCGTAAACTATTTTTTGAGCGTCTTCGCCGGTGACATCTTCATACTTGAGTATTTCTGCTTCTGGGAAGACGTCTATGGCGGTCAGTATGTCGAAGGGGCTTGCGTGCTTGTCAGTGTCCAAGAAAACGAAGACTGTTTTGTACTTCTGTTCTGGCATTCTTGCACCTTGCCTATGTTTAGTGGCTATATGATTTTAAGGGTTGTCTTTTCTGTATCATTAGTCAGAATCTATTAGGCTGGAGGGATCGGTTTCGTTTCATCTTTCTGCTTTTTCTCCTGGAAAAACTGCAGTTTTGACAAAACAACCATCAACGGTACGCCAACAAGCAACGACACAGCAACGACTACGACGTCTTCGATGTAAGAGGATGCCGCGCTCACTGTGAATATGTATTGGAGTTCTTGGAAAGTTGCGAAACCGGAAAACACATTATACAAACCGCCGGGCACTAACAAGAATATCCTGACGAGTGAATCGGTTGCTGTGCACACGAAGCCAATCAGAACCAGAGAGATTGACAAGCGGTTCAGACTGGTTCCGTGCCAACTTTTGCTGAGTTTGGCCGCAGGATAGATCAAGATGAAAGCTACCAAGATGTCTAGGATTGTCCACAGTGGAAGCATTCTTCCGTACGGATGCAGGAAATAAGCCAACAACATCACCGAATAGACTGCCATACCAGGTTTCCACTTCCCTTTGGCAAGAAACCCTGCCGTCAACACACTGACTGGTTCGGCTATGATTCCGAAAATCCAGAGCGGGTCAAATCTTATCATTCTGGCTACTGAACTACCCAATAGTGCAGCCAAGAAACCGGCTTGCGGGCCAAGGATTATGCCTTCGATCGCTTCTATGTAAATGGCCCAGTTTCGCCAGAGCCCGAATGACAGGAAATACAGAACCGCGTGAAGGGCCCCAAAAACGGCGATCAGGCTTATCCTGAGGCTTTTTCGCATCAGATCACACTCTTAGATTGTGGATTTTGCACAAAAGCCTTTGCTGTTGCGATTCCTTTTCATGGTTTTTCTTTCTGCCGCTGTCTTCTACGTTTGGACGTTACCACAATTGTTTAATATGAAACAGAATAGATTCGTTAGTCTCTAAGAGGGCTCGTAATGACGCTTGTTGAAATTCTTGAAAAACTGGCGAACGCATCTGGAGTTACTGGCAGGGAAGATGAAGTAAAAAGTTTGATGATCAAGTATCTGAAACCTTACGCGGATGAAGTCAAAGAGGACAAGATTGGAAACGTCGTAGCTATCAAGAAAGGGAAAAAGAATGCCCCGAAACTTATGCTCGCTGCACACATGGATGAAATAGGATTATTGGTCAAAACCATTACGAAGGAAGGATTCTTGCAGTTCATGAAGATGGGAGGAATTGATGATCGTGTCTTGTTGGCTCAGAAAGTCATGGTTTGCACCGAGAATGGGCTGCTGCACGGCATAATAGGATCTAAACCTCCTCACATCCAGAAGGAGGATGAAAGAAAAAGAGTGCTAGCTAGCGATGAGTTGTTCATCGATATAGGCGCGGAAAATCAAGAAGAAGCGCGGAAGATGGGCGTCAGAATAGGCGATCCAGTGGAGTTTGACATCAAGTTTGCCAAACTCAGCAAAGATGTTGTGATTGGGAAGGCTTTTGATGATCGTGCAGGTTGTGTCGCCATGATTGAAGTCATGAAGCGTCTGGAAAAAACGGATTGCACGATCTTCGCCGTAGGAACCGTCCAGGAAGAAGTCGGTTGTAGAGGAGCGGTAACATCTGCTTTTGGGCTCTCCCCAGATTTGGGCATCGCCCTTGACGTAACAGTCGCAGGAGACACCCCCGGAGTCAAAGAAAGCGAGGCCCCAGTGAAGCTTGGAAAAGGGCCGTCTCTCGGCATCGCGGACAGTGGACTGATAACGCATCCCAAGGTTCTGAAACTGCTCATCGATACGGCTGAAGAAAACAAGATACCGTACCAGCTCGAAGCAGGGTTAGCAGGTACTACTGACGCAAGTCGCATAGCTTTGGCGAGAGAAGGAGTGCCAAGCGGCCCGCTTTCCATACCGACCCGCTACATCCACAGCCCAACATCCATGATCAATCTTACCGACGTAGAGAACGTCGTAAAACTGACCCTTGCCGCAGTCAAGAACATACCAAAACGGTTCTAACGCC
>CAZHZB010000118.1:0-3365 GCA_964537045.1 uncultured Candidatus Bathyarchaeia archaeon
CCCGTAGCCTTCGAGGAGACCATGCAGAACGCCGTCCTAACCCTAACAGACTTCTCACGGAAACCGTGGCGCGCCAACGATACTGCTCTAGTTCGAGCGCAACTCTCGATTTGCTGCTTTGCGAAAGCTTTTTTTACTCTTCTCGGTCCGCTCTAGTATCTGAGGAAAGAACATGAAATCCAAACCTGACAGAACACTGGATTGTGTGGGATTGTACTGTCCCGAACCCGTTTTTAAGACGAGACTTGAACTCGACGAAATGAAAGTTGGTGAAACATTGGAAGTCTTGGCAGACGACCCGGCAGCAGAATCGGATATCAGAAGCTTGGTCAAGAACTTGGAGCAGGAACTAGTAAGTGTTGTCAGGAAAGGAGATCAAGTTCAAATAATGATAAAGAAGGTAAAATGAAAGGAGGATAAAAAACATGAGTGCAAAGAAAAAAATCCTTTATGTCCAGACAAGTGGAACTGACAACCCAGAGCGTGCCTACGCACCGTTCATACTCGCGACAACAGCAGCTATGATGAACATCGAAGCCACAGTGTACTTCGTAATCAAAGGTGTTACGCTCGTAAAAAAAGGTGAGGCAGAAAAAATCAAGCTAGGCAGCTTCCCATCGCTCAAAGAAGTAATGGATCAAGCCACAAAAGCCGGTGTCAAACTCGCTGTATGCGAACAGAGCTGCGGTTTGCTGGGAATACCTCGCGGAGCCTTCACAGCGGAAGCCAAAGTAGTCGGAGCGGCCACGCTGAACGATCTGGCACTTGAAGCAGATACTGTTCTGTGCTTCTAAGTGACGATCCAATGTCCACGCCACGCAGAATATACATGGATTACGCGGCAGGAAAACCCGTAGAATCCCGCGTCGCAGAAGCGATGCTGCCATACGCGAAATCGTCTTGGGGCAATCCATCATCTCTTCACACCCTCGGTCAAGAGGCCAAACGGGCGTTAGAAGAAGCGAGAGGAAGAATTGCGGAGCTGATTAATGCCGAGAAAAAGGAGAACATAATCTTCACTTCAGGAGCGACAGAAAGCAACAACATGGCAATCAAAGGAGTCGCCAACCGGAACAAAGATCGGGGAACCCGAGTAATAACGTCAAGCGTAGAACACATGTCGGTCGTCAACCCAATCAAAAGCCTGACCACAAAGGGTTTCGAAGCAATTTTCGTTCCCGTGGATCGTTACGGTTTCGTGCTCCTAGACAGACTGGAGAAAGAATTGACCGACAAAACGATTCTGGTTTCAATAGTCTATGCAAACAGTGAGATAGGAACGATCGAACCGATCAAAGAAATCAGCAAGATCGTGCACAGCAAAAACGCTTACTTGCATGTTGATGCGACGCCTGCTTGCGGACAAGTACCAATTGATGTGAAGAATGAAGGAATAGATTTGTTAACAATCTCTTCCAACGACATGTATGGTCCAAAAGGCGTGGGCGCCTTGTACATCAAAGACGGAGTACGTCTAGAACCTCTTCTACACGGCGGCGGACAGGAACGCGGACTTAGATCAGGAACAGAAAACCTGCCCGGGATAGTGGGCTTCGGAAAAGCCGCAGAAATAGCGAAAAAAGAAATGCAGACTTCAAGCCCCAGACTTGAGAAGTTGAGAGAAAGGCTCATCGAAGGTCTACTCAAACCGATTCCCTATTCTTTCTTGAACGGCCACCCAACAAGGAGACTGCCAGACAACGCCTCCGTGAGGTACGACTTCATAGAGGGTGAGTCGATGCTGTTGAGTCTAGACATAGAAGGCGTGTTCACCTCCTCCGGCTCAGCCTGCACTTCCAAGACTCTGGAACCGTCCCATGTTCTCTTGGCGTTAGGACTCAAACATGAAGAAGCCCACGGGTCGCTGATGTTTACATTGGGGAAGGAGAATACTGAAGAAGAAGTCGACTACGTGATCAGTCTGATGCCTGGGATAGTGAAAAGATTAAGAGCGATGTCACCTTTGACTCCAAAGGAGTTGAACGATTGATGTACAGCCAGAAAGTGATGGAACACTTCAAGAATCCGCACAACATGGGTGAAATTCCTGATGCCGACGGTGTGGGAACGGTAGGAAATCCCGTATGTGGGGATCTAATGACCATGTACATCAAGGTTAAGGACAACCGACTTCAGGACATCAAATTCAAAACATACGGTTGCGGGTCGGCAATTGCGACCAGCAGCATGACAACCGATATTGCCAGGGGCAAGACGCTCGAAGAAGCATTGAAGATTACAAGAGCAGATGTTGCGGACTCGCTAGGTGGATTGCCTCCGGTCAAAATGCACTGTTCTAACCTTGCCGCAGATGCTCTGCACGCAGCTATAGAGGACTACTACAAGAGACAGAAGAACAAAGAGGTGACTAAATGAAACCCAAATTCGTCCAATGCGAGCTCTGCAAAAGCGAGATTCCCTCAGAAGGCTGCACCTTTGCTGCACTCACAACTACCATAGATGGGAAGAAGTACACCTTCTGCTGCTCCAAATGTGCTGAGAGATACAAGAAAAACAAAGCAAAAACAAAATGAGTACGTTTGGTTTATCTGACCGTAATCGGTTATGAAATCTGGTTTTTTTGGTCACCCTTCATTTTGACCGCAAAGACAGATCTCCAGCCAAGAAACGTCTCAGCGTGCCGTTCTCAAGCCTCAGGACTAGCGCCCCTCCATCGTCAATGTCATGTGCAATACCAGAGACCCGTTCGTTCTGATCTTGCACAACGACCTCCCTGCCGAGGAAAGTTGCATATGCTTTCCATTTTTCGAGGATCGAGTCAGAGCCCTTCATTATGAAGAGATCGTAGAGTTTTTCCATTTTTTCGAGCAATGTTCGGAGCAAACTGAAAAGCTGGACTTCGTGGCCAAGTTCATCTTGAATTGACGTGGCCAACGGTTTGTCCGAAGCAGCGAAGTACTTGCCCATATGAATGTTTGCGTTTATGCCAATTCCCAGCACAACGTAGCTCAACTTGCCGTCTGAAGTGGTCGTTTCAGCCAATATGCCGCAAATCTTGCGTCTGTTCACCATCACGTCGTTAGGCCACTTGGTTTCTGTCCTGAGCCGATATTTCTGATGCAAGACCTCGGCCACAGCTAGGCTGGCCATGAACACGAGCTTTGTGGCTTCACCGACACTCTTGCAGGGCCGTAGAACGATCGAAAACCATAATCCACCTTTCGGCGAGATCCACTCTCTCCCGAGTCTTCCTCTTCCAGCTGTTTGCCGCTCTGCAATGGTGACTGTTCCTTCTTCAACTCCGAATTCGGCAAGCTTCTTGGCCCATTCGTTGGTGGAGTCGACGACGCGGCGGAAGAGGATGCGCCTGCCAAAACGTTTTGTTTGTAACTTTTCCTGAAGCA
>CAZHZB010000119.1:0-3355 GCA_964537045.1 uncultured Candidatus Bathyarchaeia archaeon
TCAGGGCCCGCCATTCTTACTCTTGGCATAGCCATGGTGTATCTTTATGGAGGCAACTTGATAGCGGCCCCTCTCGCTGTCCTGACTATAGGCGAACTCACACTGTTTTCTAGGTACATGATGCGAATGAGTTTCCCCCTGCGTGACTTGAGCATGTTGTCTGGAACCTGGATAAACGCCTCAGCTGGACTTGAAAGAATCTACGAAATCATGGATATGCCGATAGACGTTGAAGACTCTCCAGATGCGGCCGACATCGCTGTAGAAAAAGGTCAGGTTGAATTCAAGAATGTAACCTTCGGCTACGCCAAAGATCGTCCGGTTCTCAGGAACATTAGTTTCAAGGTCAACCCGGGCGAGAGAATTGCCATTCTCGGAGCAACAGGGTCTGGTAAAACGTCGCTAGTGTATCTGATTCCAAGGTTCTACGATGTTGATTCGGGAAACATTCTGATCGACGGCAAAGACGTCAGAAATTACGAACTTTCATGCTTAAGGCGCCAAGTCGGTCTTGTCCTTCAGGACGTGTTCATCTTTACTGGCACGATCAAAGATAACATCGCTTTCGGCAAACCTGACGCTTCAAATGACGAAATCGTAAACGCGGCGAAGCTTGCAAGAATACACGACTTCGTAAAGACGTTGCCCGAAGAATACAATACCGTTGTGGGCGAAAGAGGCGTAACACTCTCGGGAGGGCAGAGGCAAAGGCTGACCATTGCGAGGGCACTCTTGGCTAATCCTAAGGTTTTGATTCTAGATGACGCCCTCTCTTTTGTGGATGCGAAGACTGAAACGGAGATTCAGGAAGCGCTTGAGGCTGCTATGAAAGGCAAAACGTCGTTCATAATTGCTCAGAGACTCTCCACAATAAAGAACGCAGACAAGATTCTGGTCCTAGATAATGGTGAAATCATCGAGTTTGGCACGCATAAGGAGCTTATGGCGAAGGATACTCTGTATAGGCGGATTTATGAGACACAGTTTCTGGAGAAGGCTCCGCTTGACATTGTGGAGGGAGGAAAGTAGGTGACCAGTCCACATGGAGCTTTTTCGGGAAGATACGAGGAGTCTAGGAAGCGAACGGTTGCTGACAGGACACTGATTGCCAGAATCTATGGATATGCGATACATTACCGACGGAGCCTTACGATAGGCGTAGTCGCAATAGTCTTGGGCGCCGTGACTGGATTGGTGTCGCCCTATCTTCACAAAATTGCCATAGACCAGATAATCTTGCCAGGAAATCTTGCGGGTTTCTACTGGTGGATACCCGTCTTCGTGTTCGTGACTGTGGCGAACTATGTCCTTCAGTACGTTCAGGTCTATCAGATGCGCATCGTTGGCGAAAAAGTCGTTGCTGAAATGCGTGACGACATGACCTCGAAGCTGCAGAAAATATCTCTCAGGTACTTTTCGGAAGGCGAGATAGGAAGAATAATGTCGAGGCCTACAAACGACGCCAACACTGTCAGAATATTCTTGAGAATGGGTTTGACAAGCATCATTTTGGACACATCCTCAATTCTCGGGTCATTTATCATAATCTTCTTACTTAACGTAAAACTGGCCCTCATAGCCGTTGCCATTCTACCTGTTGCACTCGTGGTGGCTTGGCTTCTAGGGAGGTTTTCAAGATCTGCCTACCGCAAATCCTTGTCTACGCTTGCAGGTCTGACGGCTAAAATACAAGAGAACCTTTCGGGCATGAGAGTGATAAAATCATTCGTTCGTGAAAACAAATCGTATGAAGAGTTCAGAGAGACTCAGGACAAGAACGTTGCAGCGAACATTCATGCTCTCAGAATTTCGTCAACTTACCAGCCTGTCGTAATTCTTATGCGTGTGATTGGTACAGCTTTGATTCTTTGGTTTGGTTCGATGATGGTTGTAAGTGGTGAAATCACCATTGGAACTATCGTGGCGTTTATTGAATATCAATTCCAATATTTCATGCCACTCATGGACCTTGTAACGGTTTATGACCAATATCAATCGGCTATGGCAGCAACTGAGAGAATGTTCGATCTGTTAGATACAAGAGTGGAAGTGGAAGACCCGCCCAAGGACAAAGCTGTTGGAATAGAGACTATAAATGACGTCAGGTTTGAGAACGTCACTTTCGGGTACGATCCCAAAATCCCCGTGGTCAGGAACGTGAGCTTCTCACTCGATGAATCAAAGAAACTGGCCATCGTCGGAACAACGGGCGCAGGCAAGAGCACCATAATAAACCTCCTTGCTAGGTTCTATGACCCTCTCAGTGGGAGGATACTTATCAATGGACATGATGCGAGAGACATCGAGATTGATTCTTTGCGTAAACACATGAGCATAGTCCTGCAGGATTCGTTCCTCTTCCCCATGAGCATAAGAGACAACATACGATTTGGAAAACCCGAGGCAACGGATGCTGAAGTGCTAAAAGCAGCGAAAGCAGTCGGCGCCCACGAATTCATAACGAAGCTTCCACAAGGATACGATCACATAATACGAGAAGGCTCTTCAAACATATCAATCGGACAGAGACAGCTGATAAGCTTCGCAAGGACCCTTCTGATGAATCCACGACTCCTAATTCTCGATGAAGCAACTTCAAGCATTGACCCGTATACTGAACTGCTCGTGCAAAATGCTCTGAAGAAGCTACTTGAGAACAGGCTTGCCATAATCATTGCGCATCGCCTGTCAACGATAAGACTCTGCGATGAGATTATCGTGATTGAAGAGGGAGAAGCAGTGGAACAAGGTACTCATGCAGGACTCATGAAAACTGAAGGATTATACAGTGCATTTTACAGGATGCAGTTCAGAGAAGAAGGGTTTGAGACCCCACCCGCCGAGGATGCGCAATAACAAACATCGACGTTCGTTTCTTGTTCGATTCGACACGCACGCTAAAATTCCTATTAATGAAGCATCTCTCTGAAGCCTCTTTGTTAGCTTACGATACTCAACATACCGTATCGCAATAGACTATCGACCAACAACAGATGGCACAAACACACTACTTACAAAGACTCAACACCACGATACGCAATGCTTCGATGAAAACATTCTAAAGGGTTCATGGAAAGTGATGGTGTGGTTTCAGGTTTTGTTCGAAGTGCATACGTGTGATGAGATTATTGGGGCACAAGAACATCGCTAACACGTTGATCTACACGCAATTGGTAGAGTTTGAGGGAGATGAGTATAACTCGGCTGTGGCTAATAGTGTGGAAGAAGCGCGCGCTAGCGACGACTTCAATAACTATTGACAGGTATGCCTAGCAGCTAAGCTATATAAGTGATGTTGAATATTGAGATGCACATTCCAGATCTATTATTTTAGCGATGGATTTGTCGAGTGAAA
>CAZHZB010000120.1:0-3328 GCA_964537045.1 uncultured Candidatus Bathyarchaeia archaeon
AGCTGATCGAAGCTGCGGGTTCTAAGCGTCTTCGAAGAATTCTTCTGGCTTCGGCGGGGTCGGTGATAATCCTCTGCGTTCGCGTATTTGTTTTATGATGTCAGCCTGCATCTGCTCTGGAACTTGCGCCCATCTGCTGAACTGTGTGGCCCAGAAAGCTCTGCCTTCAGTTGAGGAGCGCAGCTCTTCAGCCAATCCGAAAGACTCGGACACTGGCATCTCGGCTTTGACTATTATCCTGTCTTCCTCGTTGATCATGTCCAAGATTTTTCCTCGACGTTTCTGCACTGAAGCGATGATACTGCTGACGAAGTCGTTCGGCACTTTGCACTCGAAAGATAACAGAGGCTCAAGCAGTTTAGGATCACTCAACAGAAACGTACACCATATCGGTCGCCAGGTCATCGGTAGTATCTGTGCTGGCCCACGGTGAGCTGGGTCATCGTGAACCGTAACATCTTCAAGGTTTACTTTCAACCCGTGAGCCGGCTCCTTTGCTAAGACGCTGGTTGCAACGGCCTCGCGGAAACCAGACTTGATGTGATCCATGACTTCGTCAACGTACTGCCTTCCTTTGACCCTGCTAACAAGGACATTATAGCCTTCAATTGCCACGAGGTTCTTGGCATCGTCAGTGTCCCATCCGAAGCTCTTGAGAAGCTTCACCCTATCATCTTTCGACTGCATTTCAGAGAGTTTTCCTGACTTGATAGCTTCAACAATTTCTTCAGGCAGCTTCTGAATGGTTATCCAAACCTTGTTGTGTTTGTTGGGGCTCTTTCCCATGATAGCGGGTCCTGTGTAGTCATGGCTCATTGTTTCTCGATAATTCACGATTGGCTTGCTTGTCTTCACCTTCAAGTTTGCTTCCTGCATTCGGTAAGCAGTGATTTCTAAGTGAAGTTCACCCATTCCGCTGAGCAAGTATTCGCCGCTTTCTTTGTTGATTATGAAGCGCAGGTTGGGGTCTTCAGTCGTCAGCTTGTGCATAACTTTGTCAAAGAGCGGAAGATCCTTCACGTCTGCCGGCTCCACAGCAACTGTGACCACTGGGTCTGAAACGTACTTCAAACCTTCAAACGCTTGAGTTTCCACTCCGTCTTCTGCGACGGTTTCACCAACGTGCATTGATGGTAAACCTGAGAGTGCTGCGATGTTTCCAGCTGGGACTCTGTCAATGATGACTCTGTCGGCAGCCATACTCATGTAAACCTGTTGAATTGGCCCCTTCGCTCTTGCGCTTATGAGTTGAACGACTTTTCCTTTCTCTACGGTTCCGCTGAAAACTCGTCCGATGGCAATGACTCCGCTGTGCGTATCAACTTCAATCGTTGAAACACACATCAGCAACGGCCCGTTGGGATCGACCTTGGCCATTGCTTTGCCAACAGGGCTATCTGGAGCACCTGGCCAGATTTGGCTTTGCCTGTAAGGTTGAGCCTCAAATGGGTTGGGTAAATGTTCAACAAACATGTCTAGAATAGGTTCAGCCAACGGTGCCTTCTTTGCTAGTGCGTCGACTTTTCTGTCGATGTCACTCTTTTCTCCACTGTAGGCGTCGATGATCTCTTTGAAGGTCACGCCCTTCATCTTCATGTGTGGCAAGTTTAGTCCCCACTTGTGAAGGGCTGAACCGAAAGCCACCGAACCGTCGTCAACCTTGACCTGCCAATCTTTCTTGTGTTCAGGCGGCGCATACTTCTCGATCAGATTATTTACTCTGGCAATTATCTTGCCAAACTTTTTCTGAATTTCCTCGGGCGTCAGCTTGATCTCTTTGATCAGCCTGTCAACTTTGTTGATGAAAAGAATCGGTCTCACTCTTTCACGCAAGGCTTGCATCAGAACCGTTTC
This sequence comes from uncultured Candidatus Bathyarchaeia archaeon, assembly GCA_964537045.1. Classification (GTDB taxonomy): domain Archaea; phylum Thermoproteota; class Bathyarchaeia; order Bathyarchaeales; family Bathycorpusculaceae; genus DASPPK01. The sequence continues at coordinate 1,855 of CAZHZB010000120.1, forward strand.
TGTCTGAGTCATCGGTCCTTCAACCGCGTCAACCACAACCAAGGCGCCGTCCACCGCGCGCAGGCTTCTTGTCACGGCGCCGCTGAAGTCGATGTGACCAGGCGTGTCGATCAGGTTGATCAAATAGTCCTGATTCTTGTAAGTGTGAGCCAAACTGATGTTCGAAGCAAAGACAGTCATCTGTCTCTTCTGCTCGAGTTCCCAAGAGTCAAGAGCAAGCTGTTGACCAGCTCTCTGTTCACTGATAATGCCTGCCGCAGCCAAAAGACTGTCAGACAGTGTAGTTTTTCCGTGATCAACGTGAGCGATGATGCTCGTGTTCCGAATCATTTCCGTCTGATTCATTAGCTTCTGAATTTCTTCAGTCTGCCTATACTTTACCATAATCAAACCTTCTACACATTAACATGAGAATTCCGAATACAACTCGTAAAGAGTTCCGCTTTCAACTTACATGTCATTCTAGGTTTCCACTGCCTAAAGATGAGCTACATGCATGTAAAAACCGACACGTATTAACTTTTTGCCAATGAATCCAGAAATACTTGTGAAAGAAACAGCTTCCGCTTCAGCTTATTCCATCATTGAAATGAACTTCTCAGCCATGTCCTTGTCCACGTAGTAACCTTTCCTCGAAAGCATCTTAACGCCCCGAAGCATCCGCAAATTGCCCAAGGATACTGGGTTGACAGCTGTTTTCAGGTTTTTGAATCTTATGAAAGAAACTTGTTGAGGGTTTCCAACGAATTCCTCAAAACTTTTCTTTGACTCAAGAACTGATTCATTGCCGTATTCGTTCCAGACTTCTTCAGGAGCTCCAATTTTGCGTTCAATGAATTCCGCATACCCATCAAGAGCTTTTTCAGGATTAACGACGTAGAAGAACAAGATGCGCGCGTCTTTAGGTGGCGCTGCCCCTCTCAGCACGAAAGAGTGTGTCTTCCTTCCTTCTTGACTTCGTTCACGGAACTTTGTCCAATATCTCTCTTTAGTCATCAGAACAAAGGCATAATGTTCATTCATTGGGAACAGCTCTACCTCTTCTTCGTGGTTTGTTCATTTAAGATTTGCACAAGGTCCAGTTATCATGAATGAGGCTTGGATTAACCATCAACTGACCGAAAATTGCATTGTTCGTGCCGATTAGCTTAAATGTGAGCCTCTGCCACTTTGAACAGCAAAATCATGAGGATCATCCCTAACAGGTTAGGTAATGAGACCTCATGTCCAGTTCAGATGACCACTATGTACGCATTAGAAAAAGCCTTGCAGAACACAAGCATTTCATACGTCCGCGCTTTCGCAGTCGACGCCCTCAATGAGAAGAGTTTTACTAGAGATTACTAGTTTCTCCAAACTCGAGTTTTTGAGGATAGGTGTTTCTTGTGAAAGACCCAGCGACTATGCATGTCAAAGATGTTTTTGAATCAATGCAGTCCTCAGTCCGCGGGTTAAGCACGGAAGAAGCCAACAA
>CAZHZB010000121.1:0-3242 GCA_964537045.1 uncultured Candidatus Bathyarchaeia archaeon
GCCCAAGCTATCCAGAGCTTGGACGAACTGGACAAAACGATTAACATGCTCATGGCACGCGTGCGAGAATGGTACGGAATCCACTTCCCGGAACTCGATCGCTTGTTGGAGAAACACGAGACTTATGCAAGACTCGTTGTTGACTTGGGCAGCAAAGACAATTTCACGGTCGAAAACCTCGAGAAAGAAGATGTACCTCAGTCAAGAGCTGAGGCGATAGCAAAAGTGGCTGAAAAATCGATGGGTGCAGACCTCGAAGAAACAGACGTGAAACAGATCCAAACGCTCTGCAAAGATATACTTAGCCTGTACAAACTGAGGGACAACTTGGAAAAGTACTTGGACTTAACCATGGAGGAAGTCGCCCCAAACACCAAATTCCTCGTAGGCTCACTTTTGGGTGCGCGCCTGATCGCAGTTTCAGGAGGATTAATGAACCTTGCAAAAAGGCCCGCAAGCACGATTCAAGTCTTAGGAGCCGAAAAAGCGTTGTTCCGATCACTCAAAACTGGTACGAGACCGCCTAAACATGGACTAATCTTCCAACACACTCTATTGCACGATGCAAAAAGGTGGCAAAGAGGAAAGATTGCAAGAGCCATGGCAGGAAAACTGGCGATTGCAGCAAGAGCTGATGCCTTCGGAGGAAGAAACATAGCAATTGAACTGAAGGCGAGTATGGACAAACGGATCGATGAAATCCACCAGAAATACGATCAACCTCCGCCATTGCCACCACCTAAGCCAAGACGTGAACAGCCGAGATACGAAAGGCCAAGACATGAGAAACGGAGAAAATTCAGGCGTGAACGTTAAGGTCAAACCCCATCCGAGATTTGCAGGAATATACAACATAACTCTTGAAGAAGGTTCACAGAGACTAGGCACAAAGAACCTGTCTCCCGGAAAGAATGTTTACGGTGAAAGACTTCTCCGCTACGAGGGAACAGAATATAGGGTTTGGGACGCTTTCCGAAGCAAACTTGCAGGTGCCATCTTCAAGGGACTGGAGATTGTACCGATCAAGCCTAACCATTCAGTTCTTTATCTGGGGGCTGCCTCGGGCACAACAGCAAGCCATATTTCAGACATCGTTGGAGAGAAAGGACACGTCTACTGCATTGAATTCGCTTCCAGATCAATAAGAGATCTAGTTGACAACGTCTGCCCCTACAGGATCAACATGTCACCGATACTCGAAGACGCCCGCTTCCCAGAGAAGTACGCGATGTTCATAAAGGGAAAAGTCGACGACATCTACTGCGACATTGCGCAGCCAGAACAGGCAAAGGTTCTCGTCGATAACGCGAAACACTATCTCAAAGAGTCAGGGTGGATAATGCTGGCTGTCAAAGCCCAAAGCATAGACGTAACTAAAGAACCCACAGAAGTCTATGAACAGGAATTGAGAGTTCTCGAACGTCATGGTTTCGCAATAGAACAGGTAGTTCATCTTGAACCATACGACAAAGCGCACGCAATGATAGTAGCCCACAGTTGACTGGTTTTGCTTCCCATCCGATGAACTTCTATTGGAAGAAGTTGTTGAAATCATTCCGATAAGTTCCGAACCTGTTTTGAGAATGAAGCATTCCGATGAACGGTTTTCGGAGATCAGATGAGCTTGCTCTGCTGTGTGCCTCTTCCATCCTTCACTTTCTTGGCAGGCTTCCATGACTTTCTGATGAAATCTGGATACTCATCCGTGTTTTTCATCAGTGTCTCCAGAAAGTTCATAGTTCGCGGGTCTGAGGGATAGCCTGATCCGAAGTCTCCATAAACCTGCGCGAGAAGCGAGGCTTCTTTGTCTCTTTCAACCTTCGCAATAATCGAAGCGGCCGAGACTGCCACGTAGTTCCGATCCGCCTTGTGTTCAGAAACTATGTCGACTCTGAAAGGTAGGCACTCCAGAATGTGCTGCTTGAATCGCTCCTCTAGGACATCTGAAGCGTCGACATAGACCTTATCAGGTTTGAGTGCCTCGATTACGCGGGCCATAGTCTGAGCTTCTAACCAGTTCAACTTGTGAAGCTTTCTCCCACTCAGCACTACGACATCTATCTCGTTGGGCTGAAGCTTCAGTACTTCGTATTTCATGACGATTTTTTTGATTTCGCCTGCGAGAAATTCACGCCTGTGTGGGGACAGAAGTTTTGAATCTTTTGCGCCTATCTCTTTCAGCTTGTGCAAATCTTCGCCATCAAGCAGAACTCCTGCAATGACGAGAGGACCAATCACTGCGCCTCTTCCTGCATCGTCAACGCCAGCTACTAGCATCAGTATCAGATCTCTTCTGTAGGAACCTAACTTGCTATGAAGTTATAATTCTTTGTTCGATTCCTTATGCATCAACAACGCTACAATTCTCTCGACAAGTATCTCGTGCAAACAATCCCTGTTTTCATGGTTAACGACGTACCTTTCAGCGTCATCTTTTTGCAGTGTGTTCTCCAAGAGTTCGTTCTTCATTCTCCAGTGGACTGTGCACACGACGGGTTTACTGCTGTCCAGTGCTTTCTGCACTGCTTGCACGAACTGTTGAGAAAAGAGCTCCATGGGACCGATTTCATCGATGACAATAACGTCAGACCTAGAAACGGCCTGCAATATCGCGTTCGCCCCAATCTCTTTGAGGTCTTCAAGATTGACACGGTACTTGCCCAGTTGAGGGCCTTGACTCTGATAGATACTTGCAAGCTGACCCTTCGTTCCACTTCCTACGTCCAGCAGCTCAAAACCTGTTCGGGTTCCAAATGAGCGAACATCACGGCTAATCATTCCGCCAACAGCGTAGCCTTTAGCTGTAAGACCATCAACTGTCCTCAGCAGAACAGTTGTTTTGCCTTCGCCCGGACTACCTGTGACAATAAACAGACGCTTCTTCATTGCTCTTCTCTCAGAACCAGAAATCTAATATTCCCTTAAAGAGTTTCTCCGTAACCATAACCGGAGATCATAAGGAACATGGCTTCTGAAAGCGATAAACCTCAGTTTCCAACAGAGATCAAGAAAGAAGGCACAGTCAAAGTGCTTGTACCTAAACTCGCTGCATTCGTCAAAGAACCCGGCGAGTATGCTCCTTCGAAGGCTCCAGTGTTCTACAATCCTGTCATGGAGTTTAACCGTGATTTCGCAGTTCTTGTGGTTCAGACGCTTCAGAAAAAGCTCGGCCGGGAGATTGACGTGTGCGAACCCCTGAGTGGCTGTGGGATAAGGGGTGTACGCTTTGCAGCAGAAGTGAA
>CAZHZB010000122.1:0-3223 GCA_964537045.1 uncultured Candidatus Bathyarchaeia archaeon
TATTATACTGCTCTCATTAATTCCTTCTTCTTTTAACACGGTAAACTGACTTGCTCCTTGTCATGGACGATGTAGACAAGCGTCTTACAGGAGACTCTGAATGCGTTAGCCTATTTCTTTTCTCGCAGGAAGGTGATCAGATTTGATCGCTCCTATGGTGTTCCTCACGTGCGTTTAGACCATTATTAGCGCGTGCATCTTTGGAAAAAAACGATTTTCTTGAGAAGAAGCGCAAACCAGTAACCGTTGTGGAGAGACTTTTGACTATCTATGACCCGTTGATGAGAAGATGAGCATTCCAGCAGACCCCATAACAGCGATTGTGGAAAAGGAAACCTATAAAGAGCCTGGGAAAAGAAATAGTCACAATACCTAACATAAATGGAATCAACTTTGATAAGAATTAGAATAGACGTTGACTATCCTTATCCTTCAAGAATTAGAAGCTTCATGTACACGGCACTGAACTTCAGACTCGGCAGAGATTATCTGAAAAACTCCAAAATAGCTGCGAAGATGATTAATGACTCTGAAAGAGAAGCCAAGGCTTACTGGTTTTTCACACCGAAAACAATACCTGACGAAGAGTTGCTGACAATCATGAATAACCCAAAACATTAGCTGGGGCTCCACATCGTGAACGATCCGGTTGGAGAACTGCAACTTCTTGAAAAGATATCTGGGAGAAAAATCAGATATTACACGATTCACGGAACTGCACGCTTACTGGCAAGAGTGATGTGGAGGCGAAGGAGAGCCAAAGCCCCAAAGATTCCTGCTGACTTTCAACTAGAGTCGTTTCACCAGTTTCCAACAACGGGAATTGATAGTCTGTGCTACTTTCATCCATCCGACGAAGCTCTACGGCTTGCTGAAGAACGTATACGAGCGGGGGACGTGATATACTTCCATCCAATATGGCTTTTCCAACGAGGTACCATGAACCATAGAGGCCCATTCTACGACGTGCTAAAGAGGATTCTGGATAATGAGGAAGGAAACTGAAACTCTGATTGTTCGAAGAAAAATCTTCTTTGCTATGGCCAATGACGCGAGGGAGTATATGCAGAGCATCTTGCCGACTGACGAACTGATTGAAGAACTACGCAGAAAACACGTGGACATTTTTTCTTTTCTGGAGAGAAGATGGTGTTGCCCAATCGTAGAACCTTCGAAATTGTGGTCAGCAGCAGAAGACAACATAGCCATTCTCCACTTGCAGAATTATGATGAATGGTGGAAGAAAGTTGGAAAAAAGACTCGCAACATGGTCCGTAAAGCAGAAAAACTCGGCGTAAGAACGCAGGTAGCGGAAGCAAACGTGGAACTCGCCGAGGGAATCTGGAGAATTTTCAACGAGACCCCGATACGCCAAGAGAGAGGTTTTCCTCACTACGGGATTTCTCTGGAAATTGTGAAGCGGAATTTGTTGTTGATACCGAGCTCTACGTATATAGGAGCATATCTTCAAAATGAGCTGATAGGATTCATACAGTTGGTACATGGCGACCGACTCACAATAATATCGCAGATACTGTCGCAGCAAAAACACTGGGACAAAGCACTGAATAACGCGTTGGTGGCCAAAGCGATGGAATTTTGCGCAAACAACAATATTGGATGGATAATGTATGGCAGAATGGGAAACCATCCAACTCTTGACAACTTCAAGCAAAGCAATGGTTTCGCCAAGTTTCAACTGACCCGATACTTCATGCCTTTGACTGGAAAAGGCAAGTTCGCAATCAGATTGAGACTGAACCGAGACCTCAAAGACTCACTTCCACCGAGCATGAAAAAGGCACTCTTCCCACTTTACAACTGGGTAAGCAGAACTAGAGCAAGAGCCAAACTAATTCTGAAACGCAGACCAACAAAATGAGTTCTCTCAGTATTATCGACTTTCCAACCAGCGTGGATATCATTCTTGAGAATAACAAGATTCAAAAACGTGTGAAGCTAAAGAACTGGAAGTGTAGAAAGCGGAGTAGAAGTCCAAGAGGAAGAACATGAAGGGAATAATACTACACGGCGGCCACGGAACCAGACTAAGACCATTGACACATACCGGGCCAAAACAACTGATCCCAGTGGCAAACAAACCCATATCACAATATGTTCTGGAGGATTTGCGCGAATCTGGAATCAAGGACATAGCCATAGTACTGGGCGATGTGATGCCTGAAAAAGTGAGAAGCCATTATGGTGACGGGAAAAAGTATGGCGTAAAAGTCACTTACATTGAGCAAGAAAAGCCAGGCGGAATAGCTCAAGCAGTCGGTTTGGCTGCGAATTTCGTGAAGAACGACATGTTCGTTGTTTATCTCGGCGACAATCTTTTGAAAGGCGGTATTGCTCAATGTGTTAGAGAATTCCAGAAGAAGAAGTACGATGCTATGATATTGTTGAGCAGAGTGAAAGACCCGAGACAGTTTGGTGTGGCACAGTTTGACAAGAAAGGTGACATTGTTAGGCTGGTTGAAAAACCAAAGAAACCACCAAGCGACTACGCGTTGACAGGCATATACTTCCTCAGACCGGTGATCTTCAAAATGATTAAGAAACTCAAACCGTCTTGGCGAGGAGAACTTGAGATCACGGAAGCGCTTCAAATGTTGCTGGACGCCGGATACAGGGTTGGGCATCGGATAGTTGATGGGTGGTGGAAGGATACGGGGACGATTGAAGACATGATCGATGCCAACATCCTCATACTTGATGAGATCAAAACGTCCATCAAAGGAACCGTTGAAGACATGTCATGTATACAAGGTCGGATCTCCCTAGGACAGAACTCAACTATCAAGAAGGGAGCTCTGATTCGAGGCCCAGCTATTATAGGAGAAAACACGACGATTGAAAGCGGAGTTTACGTAGGACCCTACACATCAATCGGCAATAACGTTCAAATCAAGAGCGGCGAGATAGAGAACTCGATCATAATGGACAATTGCACAATCTGCATCAGCTCACGTATAATCGACAGCATGATAGGATCAAACTCGGACATAATAACCGATCACAAAGGACCGAAAGGACACAGACTGATACTAGGCGAAAACTCGAGAATTGTTCTGTGAGATGAAAAAATGATAGAAGGAGTAATTACCAAACCGTTGAAACAGGTGGCCGATGAGAGAGGATGGCTCACCGAAATTCTCAGAAACGACTGGGAACACTTCAAGAAATTCGGACAAGTGTACGTCACCGCAGCTTATCCACA
>CAZHZB010000123.1:0-3187 GCA_964537045.1 uncultured Candidatus Bathyarchaeia archaeon
CAGGGCGTTAAGGAAGTTGTTGAGAAAGCCCCCGAAGTGATGAAGAAAGTACGCTACATCGAAGAGAGGAAGATAATGCAACAGTTTCTCTATGAAGTTGGACATGACACGGGCAAGATAACCTACGGAGAAGAAGAAGTCAGAAGAGCCCTTGAAAGCGGCGCGGTTAACATATTACTCCTGTCCGAAGGATTGGAGATGACACGGGTCACCGTGAAATGCAGCGCTTGCGGCTACCAAGAACAACATACAGTAAAGAACAAAGCAATGCAAGAGTTTGAACAGAGTCTAGCCGGAAAAGCCTGTCCCAAATGCGGCGCGACTTCCCTTAGCATAACCGACAAAGAAGACGTAGTAGATGATTTCGCAAGGTTGGCCGAGTACACGAACACTCAGGTGGAAATCATATCGACTGAAACTGAAGAAGGACAGATGTTGAAAAACTCGTTCGGCGGAGTCGCAGCAATACTTCGCTTCAAACTTCATGAACAATAGGAACCTGTCAGCAACGCTTCAAGAACTCCTCAACTTCAATTTTCTTCACATTCTTCACGAGCAACCTCTTTTCTCTGGAAGCGAAGCCGGAAACAAGCTCAACTTGTCTGTGAAACATCTTTGAGAGTTCTTTGATAATCTCTTTGTTCGCCTTGCCTTTGGCAGGTTCTTCGGTGCAAAACACAATGATGCATTCTCCTTCATCTGCTATCTTGAAGTTTCTTGAGCGAGGCTTGACTGTGACTTCCAGAACACAGCCTTCCTTGGTTTCGGTCACGCACATCATAATGCCACTGAACTGCATTGGTTGAATCAGAGTATACAGTAACGAAAGAAATAAGCCTGAAGCACGATTCTACACTTGCAGGAACGGAACCATCGATGAAACATCCTTCATTGTACTTGGACTGGTACATTCATGTGCCCAGAGTGGAGTACAATTTTCTTTCAAGCGGTTTAGCCTATTTCAAACGCAGTTTAAACATGGGCGAAGTGGATTTGAGCGCAAACTATGACCATGGCAACCCCGAGACAACGGAAAAAGTAGCACAATGGTATGATGCTAAACCAGAGAACGTGTTTCTGTCGAGCGAAGGAGCCTCGGGACAGAACGCCCGCATAATCAGATATCTGGCAGAAAGGGCCCCCAAGAAGAAAGAGGCAGTTGTGGAATATCCCACCTATGAACCTCTTCTGCGAGCCGTACAAGAACACTTCCCACGTGTAACAAGACTGAAAAGACAGGAAAAAGACGGTTACAAGCTTGACGCAGACAAGCTGCGAAAAATGGTCTCCGAAAAAACAGGGTTGCTCGCCCTGACCAACCCCCACGCACCAAGCGGCGCGGTATCAGATCGCAAAATGCTCAGAGAAATCATGAATGTCGCACATGAAAACGAGTTCTACGTCCTGTGTGACGAAATCTACGCCGAGTTCGACCGCAAAACTGTGCCAACGCTCTTCTCCGTTGACCCAGAACTGGGCATAGTCACGACGAGTTTCACCAAAGCCTATGGCCTCGGAGGGTTGAAACTCGGTATTGCGTTGGCTGAAAAAAGGTTTGTTCACGAACTTTACACGGATGTTCTGAACACTGTCGGCAACAGTTCGAACATCACGCAGATCGTGGCTACCGAGTTAGTTGGCCAAGCCAAGGAAGACCTGCAGAAACACAAACAGAAATGGGATGACCTGAAAAAAGAAACTGAAAGATGGCTAACTGAGAATCAGCTGGAGTTCTTCCCGAACAAAGTGAGCGTGACTTATTGGACAAAACTTCCAATCAAGGACACTTACAGATGGATGAATGAAACAACGATACCGCGGCACAGCCTGGCAACCGTTCCCGGAACCTTCTTCCTCTTTGAAAGAGGTTACGAACTGGCCCGTTCGGACAGGATTAGGTTAGGGCTTGGAGCGATAGATCCTCATAAACCAGTTTTGGACAAAGGACTTGAGATCCTTCAAAAAGCAATTAAAGACGACAATCAACGTAAACAACGACAAAAATAAAGGGTTCTTCACTCTTCTATGTTAAAACCTTCGTAGCAAAGACGATATGGAAGTTGGAGATGGCAGTCTACAGGCGCATCCTGTCTTTCGCTTTTCCTTCCGAAGCTTTGACACGGGACGTCCTACTGATCTGCCTATCCAACGTCATAGGCGCTTTTGGGGAAGGACTCTACTTGTGGGTTTTTCCATTGTACGTAAGATCGTTGCAGGCTGACTATCTACAGTTGGGCATAGTATTGTCAACCGTGATAGGATTTGCAGCCCTCGTTCCACTGCCCGGCGGCTTGCTCGCAGACAGGTATGACCGAAAGAAGATTCTGATTCTATCATGGACACCGTGGGTTCTAGCTCCACTGATCTATTCCTTTGCCGGAAACTGGGTTCAACTGATCCCAGGAACGTTCTGCTTCGGAATCTCGATGATAGGCATTCCTGCCGTCAATGCTTACGTCATTACCGCCGTGCCCAACAAGAAAACGTTGACTCAAGCTCTCTCACTGATCTGGTCAAGCTTCTTTTTCAGCTACATTTTCGCTCCAGCAACAGGCGGCTATCTAGCCACCGTGATAGGGATGAGATGGGTTCTCCGCATTGCAGCGGTGCTATGTGCTATTGCGACCGGCGTCTTCTTCTTTCTTCACAGTCAACATCCACGCAAAGAAAACATGGTGGAACCAGAGGAGGATCTGACAAAGACAGAAGAAAAGAGATTGTGGAGGAAAATCATACTGTGGTCAGCGTTTTTAGCCGCTGCATTCTTCTTCATAAATATCGGGAGACCCTACGTGCAAACGTTTCTTGCGGAGGGCGTCAAAATGAGCGAGATTGAAGTCGGACTGTTCGGTTCAATTAGCTTCGCGGGGATGACCTTCATAGGGATAGGTCTCGGTCGAGTTGGAGACAGGTGGAAGAAGTCGGGAGCCATGGGAATATGTCTTCTGCTCTACCCGCTTTCAATGATCCCCCTGATGTTGACTAACAACGTAGGTTTTCTCATGTTCATCGCATTCTTCTTAGGCGGATCAGCGGCCTCAAGCTCTCTCACCAATTCATACGCCGGTGCAATTGCACCCAAGTCGAAAAGAGGACTCTGGCTGTCCATCCCACAGACTGCAACTCTGGTGGCTTCCTTCATAGCTCCCTATCTAGGGGCATACCTGTACACTTTTTCTCCAGCCTA
>CAZHZB010000124.1:0-3185 GCA_964537045.1 uncultured Candidatus Bathyarchaeia archaeon
CGAATTCTTTCTTTTGATTCGGGTTTGTGTCTTTCTAGGCGTTTGTGATGTCAAGGAGATTTGAGTTTCATTGTATGCTTCTTTTTCAGCAGGTTCCGTGCTAACATCAGAGGCAATATCGTTGCGATCAGGAAGACGGCCAGAATGCTAATGGGGAACTCTGGAACTACGAGCCAGTTTCGCCAAGCTTGAGAGATATCAAGTACGACGCCTTGAACATCTTTTTTGCTGACTGCCCAAGCTGACCCTTGATATATGGGAACTACTGGGCAATCTTGAACAGCATAGCTCTCTAATTGAGCGTAGAAACTGGTTCTCCCTGCTGCGCTGGTAACGTTGCGGGCCCCATTGTAAGCAGCTAACATTTGAGTGTAGTGTTCGCCATATTCGATGAAGTGGTGATTCAGCCAAGACGCCCAATACAGGAATGCGTAGTTGTCTGGATCAACGTAGTCGGGATACCAACCGTAGAAAAAGACTTGCATTATACCATTGTTTCTGTTGAGCCGGTAGCTTGGCCAATCTGCACTTTTTAGGGTTACAGAGATTACCCCGCTTCCTTCGAGCTGAGCTTTAAGGAGGGCAGCTTGGTCGCCGCTTGATGGGTAGTGTCCTGAGCTTTCATACCACATCTCTATTTGCAGTTTGTTGGTGGAGTTGAAACCCAGTTGGGCCAACAGGCTTTGCGTGTATGTGTAGTTCGCGTCTCCAAGAACTTTGAATGCTTCAGTGTGGCCAGTCATTCCTATCGGTATCATGCTGTAAAGCGGTTGTACCTGGTTTATGAAGACTGTTTGTGCAATTTTGGTGCGGTTAATTGCGGCTGCAATCGCCCTTCTCAACCGGGAATCGTTCAACCTGGTCAGTCCTGGTATAGCTTCTTCCTGGAATATCATGTACTGGATGGCCGCCCCAGTTCCTTGCCAGACCTTCAGGTTTGAATTCGCCTGCAGAGCGGTTATGTCATCGGCTGCTAGCTGCCTGAAGGCTATGTCAATGTCTCCTCCTTCGATTGCGAGACGTAGAGCAGTGGAGTCAGAGTAGAATTCGTATATTATCCTGTTTGTTTTGGGAACACCTGCTGATGCATTGAAGTAGCGAGGATTCGCGGTCAAAACTATTCTGTCATCTTTTCCTGCAGTTCTGACCCATTCGGTCAGTCTGTACGGCCCTAGATCCATTGGTGAGCTTGCTCTTGCATTGCCCGCTGTATAGTTAATGATAGTATTGTATGGAGCGTATGCAGGGTTGACTATTGAAGAAGCTTGACAGGACATTAGCTGCAAAAAGGGCGAAAACGGAATTAGTAGATTGAATCGCACTTCATACTTGCTTACGACGTCAATAGAACCGATGATACCTGCGTAATCGAGGCCGTACTGAGGTCCGTCTGAAGAATTAATCCCAAACATAGCTCTTTCAAAACTGTATTTCACATGCGTAGCGTTGAACTCTGTGACACCATCTTGGTACAGTATTCCGTGTCTTAGGGTGAATGTATAAGTAAGTCCGTTTGGACTCACAGTCCAGTTGGTTGCCAAACAGGGGATTATGTCGTCTGGACCTGCCTGGGATCCGGGTCGAATGTCTATGAGGGTTGCGCCGGTGTTTTGAATTATTTCCCAGCCAAAGAAGTCCCATGCCTGTGCTGGATCAATGGCTGACTCGATCGAATCTGTCGTTCCTACAATGAGAGTCGACGCTTGTGCCCTGACTGTAAAAGTCAAAGTTGACAAGAAAATGGCTCCAACGAGTAGCAATATGGATACTGAACGCATTTTTCTTTTCATATTTGTTGCCACAGATCTAACATTAGGTTCCCTTCAGCATATTAAACTAGCGCTTGAATTATGAAAGTCAATCTTTTGGAAAAGCACAAGTATACGGTTCCACTCATTGGTGTCCAGGGTCAACATGGGATTGCGTGCTTATGTTGTAACAAGAGTGCTTCTCACGATTCCGATGGTAATGCTGTTGCTCACATTGGTTTTTCTGATAATCAGAGTCATGCCTGGTGATCCAGTCTTGCTCCATTTCGAAAAAAGAGCCGACGAACAAGCAATGGCCCAGATGAGGGCGAGGCTCGGACTTGATAAACCTTTGGTGAATCAATATTTTGAATATCTTTTCAAGCTCTTTCAAGGAGATCTGGGCCAGTCTATGCAAGACTATTCTTCAGTCAGCGAACAGATTTTTTCTGCCTTTCCTGCAACGCTAGAACTAGCGATATCATCGATGACCCTCGCGACAGTCATAGGGGTCTTACTAGGAGTAAGGTCGTCCAAATCCTATGACAAACCAATCGATCACGCCATACGGACCTTTGGAATTGTCACCTACGCTATTCCAGTTTTCTTCCTGGTCATGATTCTTCAACTTACCCTCGGAATTTGGCTGCGGAATGTTGGATCGCCCTTCTATTTCCCCACTGGTCAACGAATTAGTCCGAGGACGACTGCTCCTGCTGGATTGACCCTGAATCTCGGATCGCCTTCGGATATTGCTTCTCCGCTGTCATGGGCTTTTGTTCTAGGTCTTATCGCACTAGTATTGACCTTAATCATGGTTTTCAAGAGACGGATGAAGATGTTTCCCAAGGGGCTCTTGATCTCCTTATGCGTATTCGCCGCCGTTTGGGGGATTGGCACGGTTGTGTTTTGGCATTACGCGAGTTCGGGTGAGATAAGAATCGCGACAGGTCTTTACACTATCGACAGTTTGCTCGAAGGAAATCTGGGGAAGACTGCAGAGGTTTTGAAGTATCTGTTCCTGCCATCTCTGTCTCTTGGACTTGTCCTCTGCGGGATCTTCGTCAGGATAACCAGGAACAACATGTTGGAGACACTGCGGTCTGACTATGTCACTGCTGCGAAAGCAAGGGGGCTCAAGGATAGAACGGTAACATATACTTACGCGTTCAGAAATGCTTTCCTTCCTGTGTTGACAATGATGGGATTGCAGTTTGCCCTTCTTTTAGGTGGGGCTGTTCTCACTGAGACAACGTTCTCCTGGCCAGGCTTGGGCAGGTACATCGTTGAAAGAATCAACTTCAGAGACTACACGGCGATACAAGGAGCGGTAGTCGTGTTCGGACTTTTCGTCACTCTCGTGAGTCTTGCTGTTGATCTTCTGTATGCTTACTTTGATCCAAGGATAAGGCTGTAGAAGATGAGTGAAATGACGAA
>CAZHZB010000125.1:0-3043 GCA_964537045.1 uncultured Candidatus Bathyarchaeia archaeon
AGATCCGTCTCTTGTCAATTCCAGCACTGTAATTAGCATTTGCGTCTCAACATTCATCCTTACCATCACCATCGTATAGACATTTAAGTGTTCAAAATCGCAGTGTTCTCACATTCCTTTATAAGCTTTGTCCAAGTGTATTGATTGAGCACGTGATCTGAACGGTTTTCTCCATTTTCTCTTGTAAGCTCACTAATTTGAAAAGGTTGAAATGGATTTAGCGGGATTTTAGAATGGTATCTGCTTTTTTTAGATCAAGAGCAGTATTCACGTTGAAGAATGTGCTCAAATCAGGGTTGAGCTGTTCGAGCACGAGCGTTGAAATGTAACGCACGTTTCGCAGTCGATCCACCATTCCCTGAAGCTTAAGGTTACCTGAGTGAAGACTGCTCGTTGCAGCTTCTAAGGCTGGTTTGGTGCAATAGGCTGCTTGCAGAGGCTCTATGTAGCAGTTTGGCCATCGCGGAATTGTCGCACTCTTGTTTATGCACAACTCCAGCAAGAGTTGGAGGATTTCTCGTGAAACTAGAGGCGTGTCGCATGAAAGAAGAAGAGAATACTTGCCCTTCGCACTTTCAAAGCCGGTGACAGCACCAGCGAGTGGACTATGCAGGTCAGTTTTGTCAACGGCAATAGTTACGCATGAGCCTAGAACATGTGCGTATTTCTCTGCCTGAGTTTTTGTGTGTACGACAACAATTTCTTCGTCAACAATGTTGTCTGTCTTCTCGATCACATGTTTCACCAGAGGTTTGTTCATAAGTTGGACAAGTCCTTTGTCTTCTCCTATTCTGCTTGACGAACCGCCTGCAAGGACTATTGCTGAGCTTTCCAATAACGCGTTTTCTCCAGTCATTTTGAGAACTTCTTACAATATCTTCGGTGATGATAAGTTTTTTGATTGCAGGTAACATGCGCAAGAAGCGTACGTTCATTTCGGTGTTAGCCCAAGAGAGAAGAGAAATTTTCCGCAAAAAGAGGAGTCAGTTGAGGCGCTCTATCTTAAGGGTCATCTCATTCAGGAGTCTGGTGAACGGGTGGTCTGGCCTATCCTGCGCGAAAATGACCCCGCCCTCTGCCTTGAGAACGTCACAGAAGCAAGGTACGATTCCCAAGAGAGGAACCTGATACGCGTCTTTCATTTTCGCTTTCGTTTCTTCCTTGTCGATCTTCAAAGATCCGTCGAGAACCTTGTTCAGTACGATTTCTGTTTTCTTTTCGAACAAGTCATATAGTTCTCTTAGCATGCGTCTTGTTCCATCCACGTCTGATCGGTCAAATGTTGTCGCCACAAGCACGAGATCGGCACTCACTACTGCGTTGATCGAGGAGTATTGTAATCCTGGACTCGTGTCGCACACCAAGTAGTCAAAACCATTTTCACCGAGTATTGACGTTTTCAGCGCAAGAAGTCTTCCCAAAGAGTGCATCTCCCATTTTCTGTCTTTGGCCGACATGTCCCTGATGGCTTCAGTAGCAGGGTTTGCCAGGCCTACGACCAATTGGCCACTGTTATCGATGATGTGACTAAAGTCGATTAGCACCTTATTGATTTCACAAACCCCATTGAGATAATCGTTAAGCCAGTAGTCGGCTTTGTCGATCTTCAACAGTGTTGAAAGACTCGGAGCACGGAAGTCTAAATCAAACAGGCAGACCTTCTTCCCGTGTTTCGCGAAAGTTGCCGCGAGATTTATCGATAGAAGCGTTTTGCCGGTGCCACCTTTATACGAATGTACTGCTATTATTTTGCCCATCATAATCACTCCTTGTTCTCCCTCTCAACGAAGAAGTATGCCTTTCTACCGTTTCTCTCCTTCTTCAAGTGCCCCATGATGACAAGCTGGTTCAGGTATGCACTCTCAACAGCTCTTGCCCTCTTGGTTTGATCCGCTGTCTCATCGGCTGTAGCTCTTCCCAACCTGCAGATGGTCATAGCCGTTTTTCTCAGATGGTCTGGCATTGAGAGCAAGGTCATGACATCGAGTGGTGCATCTGTAAGAGTGGGCTGAACCTCTTTTCTGTCGTGTTTCTGCAGTTCAATCATGATTTCTACTTTTTCGTTCAGTTTCTCAAGGTTCTCTCGTATTTTCTCGAGAACGTTTAGCGGTTTCTTTCCGAAAAGTTCTTCCTTGGACAAGTGCGTTTTCCTCTTAGTGTTTTACACGTGTACAATAGCATAGATAACGCGTATTTATTAAGTCTTACGACACTATCATACTGATTCTCAAAACAAACCTGTGCAACAGGAACCTCTTTAGAACCCGAAAGCGGCTATTCGATTCCGATACCCTTCTCGTTACAGAGGAAAGATCTTTCAGAACAGGGAGTTCGCTACGACTGCGAACATTGATTCAGGTGTATAGGTTAAAAAAGTTGGGGAGGCAGCCTAATACGGTACTGGAACCCGGTTCCTGGCTTCTTCGACGATTGGAAGAACTAGTTTGAGTTCTCTGAAGTACTTAAGTACCGTTATGCCTCTTTGGGTCACAGCGTAAACGATTCGTTGTTTGCCCACTGCACGTTCTTCAACTAAGCTTTGCTGAATTAGGAAGTCCAAGTATTCCTTCAAAACACTGCAGTTGACATTGGCTTTGTACATGATGTGAGTTAGCTTCAGTGGGCCACGGTGAGCCAATACCTTGAGTATGTCAATATACATCTCCAGTTTGGAGCGTCTCATCTTCCAAACACCTTTTGCCTTAATTCAACCCTTTTCATATAAAGCTTTTATGTATCAGTAGTAAGCGTTCTTTCTCCTTGATCGCTGCTAGTAGCTACCTTTCGCCTGTGCGCGATTTAGCACATTCATTCTATTTTGAAAGGCTGTGACAAGATCATCTAGCAATATTTTTTGCAATTCTGTCGAAAGTCCACTGATGCTAGTCTTGAAAACCTTGGCCATCCTAGACTGAAGTTCTTTCCTCTCTTTAATGTTTAATCTCTCTTTCAAAGGGCTTATCCTCCATGTTTACGCTGAGAATAGGTCAACGCTGTTTAACTGATTTATGAATTGAAAATGTATATCCAAAAACCATGTTCC
>CAZHZB010000126.1:0-3040 GCA_964537045.1 uncultured Candidatus Bathyarchaeia archaeon
TTTTGAAGAAAAATGACCAATCGAAAAACCAAACGACCCGAAGCAAATCCAGTCGAAGCCACCATGACAGAGCATCCATTCTTCCTAGAGCCAGCACAGGTTGAGATCGGTTCAGGATACACCCTGAAGATCAATTACGACGAGAATGACGCCGCAGTGCTGGATATTAAGACATATGGACAAGTAGACACAACGTGGTTGCGACATGAATTGAAGCGTGCTTTTCCGAAAATCCACGTCCACAGGTTTAGACAAGCAACCCCAGGAACCGTCTTGAAAGTCACCAAGCAAGCACAAGTAACCCACAAGAAAGACTTCTGAATTTGCCGCCCAAGATTTCGCTCTCAGACGCGAGAGAGAAATAAGACCGAGGTTCCCCAAATATAAGTATTCCTTAGAAGCGCATCGAATCCAAGCAAAGAAGACCTTTTTTTGTGAAAGATTCTTCTTGAATCCAATTGGAAAAAAAAGAAAAAGGCACGATGAGCTTTTAAGCAGCATCAATTTTCATATTTGAAAACTGAAGACTTGAAAGCGTGAACACTACGGCAGAGAAAGAAGAAGACATCAAGCAAAACGAAACGGATCTGAAGACTCTCTATACTCGATCAGTAGTCAGTTCGTTCAGCAGCGGCATGATTAACCCCTTCACAGGAGCGTACGCAGTGAAGTTGGGCGCTTCTTCCTCAGACATGGGATGGTTTCAGTCCTCAACAAACCTCTCGAACAATCTGATGCAGGTTTTCTGGGGAAGACTCAGTGACAGGACTAGACAACGCATTCCTTTCATCGTTTTCGGCAGCACAATCCTCGCAGTGCTCTGGATTCCGATGATATTCGTGGCGAACGCAACCCAATTGATCATACTGCTAGCGGTTCAAGCACTTGTGGGTTCCATGGCGACGCCAGCGTGGACAGCCCTCATAGGTGATCTTGTTCCGTCTCTGAAGCTGGGAAGAGCGAATGCAGCCATCAGTCTTTGGTCTGCGGTAGGAGGTGTTGGAGCAACACTGGCATCGGGCTTCATCATGATCTCTATAGGAGCGTCCATCCAAGAGATTTTTGTTGTACCGATTCTGATCGCCGCGGTCTGTGGAATAGCTTCGTCACTGGTTATGCTCAGAATAAAAGAGAAGAAGAATGGCGAAAAGATAAATCTGAAAGAGAACTTGACCTCCGACATCGTCAAGATATTCTCTTCTGCCAGAAAAACCCCACGCTTTGTAAGATATTGCTATGTAGATGGGACGTTTCAGTTCTTCATGTCCATTTCATGGCCTCTTTTCGCCATAACTCAGATCAAAATAATGAACGCGTCTATGCTTCAAATCGCTGTACTGTCAGTCGTCCAGTCGATAATAACTATAGGTTTTCAAGGCTGGGCGGGTCGCCTCGCAGACACAAAAGGCAGAAAACCGCTGATGATCTTCTGCAGGCTTGGACTCATAACAGTACCACTAGCCTATGCAATTTCCCCCGACATCAACACGCTCATAATCGTTGGATTGTTCTGGGGCCTCGTCAACGCCCTCGGATCGGCCTCGATCACGGCCTATTTGCTCGATGTCTCGCCCCAAGAATCCCGTGGAAGCTACATAGCTGTTTACAATCTTGTCGTTGGGGTGATCACTTTTGTCGGTTCACTGATCGGAGGCTATTTGTCAGACTTCACAATAGGCTTTTTCGGTCTGTTCACAGGTTTGCTTATTGTCTACATGATTTCAACCGTGGGCAGAGCAATAGGCGCAGGGTTGCACTTTACTCTGGAAGAGACTCTGAAAAAATAGGGAAATGAGAACGGTTCAGGCCTTGAAGTGCTCATACCCTCTGGACTCTATTGCGACACGCTTTTTACGAGTCTTCAAGAAAACTCCCTTGCCAGCGGTTATCTTGCCTATTGGATATAGATTTCCGCCCGCTTCTTTCACGGCGTCCGTTGCCAAATTCCACATTCGTGACTTCACGGCTACGACAAGTTCGTACTCCTCTCCTCCATACAAGGCCAGATCCGAAGAGCCAAGTTTATTGACAACCGCGAACTTTTCGACTTCATCCGCAATGGGCAACGAGTCTACTGTTATTCTGACTCTGCTTGCTCGAGCAATTTCATGTAGACTCCATGCCAAACCGTCGCTCGAATCAATCGCCGCCGTGACAGCTCCGCTCTGGGCTAGAGCAATTCCTTCCTTGAGTCTGGCGTTGGGCATCAGAACTGACTCTACAAGAGCTTTGGAGATTCCTTTCGGAGCTTCAAGATGATCTGCAAGGATTTTCAGACCAGCTGATGTTTTTCCAAACGGACCAGTAACGGCTACTACGTCTCCTGGTTTGGCTTTGCTTCTCAACACTAGCTCACTCTTCTTGGCAATTCCGAAAAGTGAAACGCTGATGACGAGGTCTGAAGCTTCACCAGTGTCCCCTCCGATTACGTAGGCGCCGTATTGGCGAGCGCCAGCGTTTAGTCCTGATCCTATTTCTTCTATGTTTCTTTGAGTCAGATTTCCTGGCAGACCAAGAGAGACGAGAACCGCGACCGGTTGGACTCCTTTTGCCGCGAAATCGCTGATATTCATAACGACGGCTTTTCTAGCAGCTTGCCAGAGGCTCATGCCCTTGGGAACGTCAGTCTTACCAACGAGCATGTCAGTCTTCAAGACTGCGAGATCGCCGCCTTCAATTTCGAAGGCGGATACGTCGTCGCCGAAAGGAACTGTTATCTTCGGCATCTGGTCTAGGCGTTTTTGGATTATCTCTATTATTCGGCGCTCTCCAAGTTCTTTTGCGTTTTTCAACAGAAATCACCAAGGATGCTTTCAGTTTCTGGAATTCTGTGCGCCCCAAAACGTCGGTTATGAATTGTTTTCTGAAGAGGATTTGGAAGTTTCAAGTTTCTCATAGGTGCGCAGTCCAAAGGTCATTTCCGAACATCTTAAAAATAAGGGTTCCTCTCACTAGTAAGCGGCTCATGCCTCGGTAGCTCAGCTAGGTAGAGCGGCTGCCTCGTAAGCAGCAGGCCCCGGGTTCAAAGCCCGGCCGAGGC